>ONXY01000028.1 GCA_900321945.1 uncultured Eubacteriales bacterium
CAGCAGCAGCGGCAGGAAATGCCGCACGAGCAGCGCCGTGGGCACGATTTTCTGGACCCCGTCGATCTCGAAACTCTGATAGGCGGGAACACGGTGAAGCGGGATGATGCAGAGCGAAAGCTCCGTTCCGCGGCCGAGGAAGGCGATGATGTTGGATTCCCCGCTCCAGAGGAAGGGCAGGGGCTGATCCTGACCGATGATTTTCGGGAAGAGGAGGTCCCGGATGTCGCCGAAGAGCTTCTTGCTCATCAGCTCGTCCACCTTGCTGATCTTCCGGAAATCCAGCACCTCGACGCCGCTGGCGTGAAGATCCTCCCGGACGCCCTTCCAGATGCTCTCCATCAGGGACTGCTGCTCCCGGGTGACGCGCAGGACCTCGTCGATCTGGGCGGCGGGAAGCATTCCGGACAGCGGATCCGCCTTGTCCGGCGTCAGGAGAGCGCTGTGGGTCAGGATGCCGATACGCACCCGGTAAAACTCCTCCAGGTTGGACTGGTAGATCATCAGGAACTTCAGCCGCTCGAGGAGGGGCACCTTCGGGTCGGCCGCCTCGAGCAGAACGCGCCGGTTGAAGGCCATCCAGCTCAGCTCCCGGTTGATATAGATGCTTTCCGGCGGGGCCTGTTTCCTGTTTTTCTTTTCCTTTGAAGCCATGATCGGATCATTCCTCCGGCGAGTTATTGAGAAAAAGGACGGTACGCTCCGGCGGCGCATTCCGGCGCGCCTCCGGCCGGCTTTTCCATATTGAGCGGCAGACAATGCCATATCCGGGTTCATTTTACGCCAGAAGACGGCGAAAATCAATAACCAGTTCCGACGGACCCGGACGGCCGGAACGGGTTGACGCGCCGAAACGGAAAGGATATACTCGGTTCAGTCCCGTCCGGAACAGACCGGACATACGGGGGGAGTGAGAACAGAATGAACAGGACCGGGACGCGGACGCTGGAAACCCGCAGGCTGATTCTGAGACGGTTCCGCGAGGAGGACGCGGAGGACATGTACCGGAACTGGGCTTCGGACCCGGAGGTCACCCGGTTCCTGACCTGGCCGGCGCACGCCGGGCCGGACGTTTCCCTGGCGGTGCTGAAAAGCTGGATTCCCCGGTATGAGGACGGCGGCTATTTCAACTGGGCGGTCGAATGGAAGGAAAACGGAAGCGCGATCGGAAACATTTCGGTCGTGAAGCTGAACGAGGCGGCGGAGGCCGCCGATCTGGGGTACTGCCTGAGCAGGGCTTTCTGGGGCCGGGGAATCATGCCCGAAGCGCTGCGGGCGGTCATCGGATACCTGTTCGACGAAGCCGGTCTGAACCGGATCGCGGCCTGCCACGACGTGAACAATCCCAAGTCCGGCCGGGTCATGGAGAAGGCGGGAATGAGAAAGGAAGGGATCCTGCGGGGCGCGGGCAGGAACAACCAGGGGATCTGCGACGAGGTGTGGCACGCCGTGCTGCGGAGCGACCGGGAGCCGGCGCGCCGCGCGCCGGCCGCTTCCGTGACCGTCCGGTTCGCCCGGGAGGAGGATCTGGAGCGCGTCAACGAGCTGCGGAAAGAGGTCAACGACGTGCACACCGCCGGGAAACCGGAGATTTTCAAGCCGGGTTTCGGCCCCGAACTGCGGGACTACATTCACGCGATCATGGAGGACCCGGCGAAAAAAATCGCCGTCGCGGAGACGGACGGGGAGATCCGCGGATTCGCAGTGCTGAACCATATCGTCCGGCCCGAAAACCCCTTCATGTACGAACGGGACTATCTGGACATCGACGAGTTCGGCGTGGACAGCCGCTGCAGGCGGCAGGGCATCGCCGCGGCGATGATCCGGTTCATCCGCGGCTGGGCGGCGGAAAACGGCTTCAGCCGGATCGAGCTGAACATGTGGGAGTTCAACCGCGGCGCGCTGGCCTTCTACGAGAGCGCCGGGCTGACGACCTACAGAAGATACATGGAGATGAAGGTATAAGGCGGAGCGTACGGAAGGAGGACGGGCATGCGGCACACATTTGAGAGAAGCGCGGAGACGGCGCTGGTTTCCGCCGCGAGGGGGAAGATCCGGGGATACCGGTTTGACGGGCTGAGCATTTTCAAGGGGATTCCTTACGCGACCGCCGCGCGGTTCCACGCGCCGGAGGCGGTCGAACCCTGGGAGGGCGTTCTGGACGCCTGCAGCTACGGTTACGTATGCCCGCTGATGACCAACGACCCGCCGAGAGGGGAGCTGTACGTGCCCCACCGGTTCTGGCCGATGGACGAGAACTGCCAGAACCTGAACGTCTGGACGCCCGCGGCGGACGGAGAGAAGCGGCCGGTGCTGGTCTGGCTCCACGGCGGAGGGTACAGCGCGGGATCCGCCATCGAGCAGACCGCCTACGACGGCGCCAATATGAGCCGGCTGGGGAACGCGGTCGTCGTGTCCGTCAACCACCGGCTGAACGTGCTGGGGTATTTCGACCTTTCGGATTTCGGGGAGGAATACGCGAACTCGGGCAACGCGGGCGG
>ONXY01000165.1 GCA_900321945.1 uncultured Eubacteriales bacterium
GACGATCCGGGCGTGGAAATCACCTACGGAGAGACGGGATACGGCACGCTGCTGCTGATCGCCCGCCACGAGACGGAAACCCTGGACTATATCGCCTTCCTGTCCATTTACAAGGGGTACTTCATCGAATTCGTGCTGGCGCCCTCGGAACAGGCGGAGGACAAGAACCTGACGGAAGACCAGCTGAAAGCCTGCATCGACTTCCTGACGGAGCTGGACTTCATTCCCGCGGTCGTGCCGGTGGGCGGAAACTGGCAGATGGTGGCCGGGAAGACCGTCATCACCAACCTCAGGGATTACGACGCGGAAGCGAACACGGTAAAGGCTGAGGCGATGCGCAGCATCACCCTGGATCCCGCGGAGATCGACGGCCTGAAAGCCGGAGACAAGCTGACCGTCGGACAGGAGACCTTTGAGATCGATACGATCGAAAAGGACGAATACGGCGACATCATCATCAACGACGAGCTCATCCTGACGGCCGCGGACGACGGACTCCACGCCTACATGTACGACCATGAGTATATGGAAGCGTTCGTCAACCTGACGCTGACCGTGCCGGACGGAGTGGTCTTCGTGGACGGGATCAATCCGGAGACGGGCGAGATCCTGGAGCAGCCGACTGAGCACACCGCGGAGGAGCTGAAAGCGATGCTGGCCGCCGGCGGATATCCGGACTTCGCTTCGGACAACGTGTACGTCACCTTCGACGACAACGGAGAGATGACGCGGGTCGAGCGCTTCTACACACCCTGGCAGTAACGGCGGGGAAACAAACCCGCATATCATCGGAACAGACCATACAGAAGCCGTCAGCGCGGGCAGCTCCGCGCTGACGGCGTCGTGATTCCCGGGAAGTACGTTTCCGGAGCTGTTCCGGAACATACGGAGATCCATTCGCCGGATCCGGGCGTTCCCGCAAAGCGGACGGACGGATCCGTTTCATCGGACCGGAAGGAGGAAAAAACAGTGACCATTACCAGGAAACAGAACGGAACGGAACTGGAGATCGCCCTGGAGGGCCGCCTGGACACCATGACGGCCCCGGAGCTGGAGGCGGAGCTGAAGCGGAGCCTGGACGGCGTCGAAAGCCTGACAATCGATTTCAGCAAGCTGGACTATATCTCTTCCGCGGGGCTGCGGGTGATTCTGACCGCGCACAAGACCATGAGTTCCAGGAACGGCATGAAGGTGACGCACGTCAACGAAATCGTTCAGGAAGTGTTCGACGTGACCGGATTCGCGGATATTCTGACGGTTGAGTGAGACGGGAGCCTTCCGGAACGGGCGCGGCGCGGAAACGCGGCCGGCGCGGGAGCGGGAGAAAACGGTCCGGCCGGAGACGGCCGCGAAAGAGGAGAGGAACTGAGACGATGAAAACAGATATCATTACGGTTTCCGGCAGAGGGCCGGGAATGGAAGCGGCGCTGAAGCAGGCGGACAAGGTGGCCGCATATAAGGAGATGACGGGGAAGAACGCCCTGCACCTGCGCCTGCTGACCGAGGAAATGATGGGCATGATGCGGTCCATCACCGGCGCGCCGGAGGGAACGTTCTGGATTGAGGACGAAGACGGGGTCTACCAGCTCCATCTCCGCGTCCGGACGCTGCTGAACAGCGAGAAGAGGGAGAAGCTGCTTTCCGCGTCCAGCACGGGCCGGAACGAGTCCGCAAAGGGCCTGATGGGCCGTCTGCGGGATTTCTTCGACTGGGGATCCGACGAGGACCTTTCAGCCATATCCAGCCCGCTTCTTCTGCCGGACATGTTCGACCATTCGAGCTCGCCGGCCCTGGACTGGGAGTGGTCCATGACGCGGTACCGGAGCGCGCTGTCCGAGCGGATGGAACAGAACGATCCGGACGCGCTGGAAGCCTGGGACGAACTGGAGAAATCCGTCGTGAAGCACGTGGCGGACGACGTGAAGGTCTTTATCCGCGGCGGCGTAGTGGAGATGATCATCCTGAAGAAAATGGCATGACCGCCGGAAAGCGGATGGAACGGATAAACGGGATCATGGGTAAAGGACGGGTGAAAGAGCATCATTCGCTTACCATGAGAACCTCCGCCGCGCGCTGCCTTCTTCCGGGCACGGCCGTGCCGGCGACCGGCCTGAACTGCTATGCGCTGAATATGTACGCGCAGTGTATCCGCCGCCGCGATCCACGCCTCCATGTCCGCCGGGCTGTTGACAGCTTCGTGAAGGACGCGGAGCAGTTTGACGATCTGACGATGCTGTGCCTTGAGTACAAGGGAAAACAGGAAGGCTGAGAACCGCCGCGGCGGAAGCCGGCGCGGAGAGGAGCGATCGATCATGGACAACCAGCTTTTCCGCAGGAAGAGCCTCGACCACATTTCCTCCCCGGAGGAACTGCACGACTACATACGGGTTCCGGGCCCGAGAGTCTGGATGCTCCTGGCGGCCGTGCTGGTCCTGCTGGCGGGCTTTATCGCGTATGCCGGCACCGCCGTGATGGAGAATACCCTTCCCGTACGCGTGCGGGTGCAGACAACGGAGACGGCGGGAGAGGACCGGGACGGAAACGGCGCGCCGCGTCACACGGAGATCTTTTTTTACCTCCCGGCTTCTCAGAAGGACGCCGTGAAAGCCGGTATGGCCGTCCGGATTGGAACGGATACCGGGAAGGTCAGCCAGACGGGAACGGCGGACGACGGGAGGACTGTCTGCACCGTCGAGCCGGACAGGGGAATCACGCCGCCGCCGGACGGCGAGTACGACGCGGAGCTGATCCTAGAAAGGACGACGCCGATCAGCTTCCTGTGGGAATGACGGGGGAGACGGTCATGCCTGATAAGAAAACAAACAAACCCGTCAGAAACGGCGTGGCGAAGGTGCCGATGATCATGCAGATGGAGGCGCTGGAATGCGGCGCGGCCTGTCTGGCCATGGTACTCGCGTACTACGGGAAATGGATTCCGCTGGAGCAGGTGCGCCTGGACTGCGGCGTCAGCCGGGACGGTTCCAATATGAAAAACGTGTTCCTCGCGGCGCAGAGCTACGGGCTGGAGGTTCACGGATACCGCATGGAACTGGACGGAATCACGAAATCGGCCTCCTTTCCGTGCATCATCCACTGGGAATTCAATCATTTTGTGGTACTGAACGGGTTCCGGAAGAACAAGGCTGTCATCAACGACCCGGCGCGGGGTACGGTGCAGATCGGCATGGAGGAGTTCGACCGGGCTTTCACCGGGCTGGTGCTGACCTTCGAGCCTTCCGAAAGCTTCGAGCCTTCCGGAAAGCGCAGGAGCACCCTGGATTTCGCCCGGAAACGCCTGAGAGGCGCGGGTCCCGCCGTGGCCTTTGTGGCGCTGACGTCCGTCATCGCGGGGCTTTTCGGCGTAATCAATCCCGTGATGTCCCGTATTTTTTACGACCGTCTCCTGACGGGAAAGGCTCCGGAATGGCTGGCGCCTTTCCTGCTGGCCCTGTCGGCGCTGGCGGTTTTCCAGCTGATTCTGATGTGGGCCCAGTCCGTATACAGCCTGAAGATCAACGGAAAGATGGCCATCGAGGGGAACGCCTCCTATATGTGGAAAGTGCTCCGCCTGCCGATGGAATTCTTTTCCCAGAGAATGACAGGCGATATCCTGCAGCGCCAGAGCATGAACGCCTCCATCGCGGGAGCGCTGGCCGATACGGTGGGTCCGCTCGCGCTGAATACGGTCATGATGATCTTCTATCTGACCGTCATGCTGCGCTACAGCCCGCTGATGACGCTGGCGGGCGTCGCTTCCGTCGCGGTCAATCTGGCTGCCGCCCGGTACCTGGCCAGGAAGCGGGTCAACATTACCCGGGTGCAGATGCGGGACGAGGGAAAGCTGGCTTCGGCCACGATGGCGGGGATCAGCATGACCGAAACCATCCGGTCCTCCGGATCCGAGGAGGGCTTTTTCCGCAAATGGAGCGGATACCAGGCGTCCGTAAACACGCAGCGGGTGAAATACGCATCCCTGAGCGCCCGGGCGGGCCTGATTCCGCAGCTCATCAGCTCGGCGTGCAACTACGCGGTGCTGTTCCTCGGCGTATGGCTGGCAATGAACGGCCGTTTTACGCTGGGAATGATTACGGCTTTCCAGGGACTTCTCGCGTCCTTCATGGAGCCCGCCGCGACGCTGGTCGACGCGGGCCGGACCATCCAGGAGATGCGTACGGAAATGGAGCGCGTGGAGGACGTCCTTGAATATCCGGACGACCCGGCGGTGAGCTACGGCGCGGAAAACGGGGAAGAGGACTACGCCAAGCTGAAGGGGGAGGTTGAGCTCCGCCATGTGACTTTCGGGTATTCACGTCTCGGCGCTCCCGCCGTCACGGATTTCTCCATGCACCTGAAGCCCGGCGGCCGCGTCGCCATCGTCGGAGCCAGCGGATGCGGAAAATCCACCGTCAGCAAGCTGATCACCGGCCTGTACCGGCCGTGGGAAGGAGAGATCCTGTTCGACGGCAGACCCGTCTCCCGGATTCCCCGGGCCATATTTACGGGCTCCGTGGCTATGGTGGATCAGGATATCGTGCTGTTCGAGGACACGATCGCAAACAATATCCGGATGTGGGATGAGTCCATCGAGGACTTCGAGGTGGTGCTTGCCGCCCGCGACGCCCAGATCCACGACGATATCGTGCAGCGGCCGGGAGGATACCGGGGGAGGCTGACCGAGAACGGCAGGGATCTTTCCGGCGGACAGCGCCAGCGGCTGGAAATCGCGCGGGTGCTGGCGCAGGATCCTTCCGTCATTATCCTGGATGAAGCCACCAGCGCGCTGGACGCCCAGACGGAGTACGACCTGGTAAAGGCGGTCCGGGACCGGGGAATCACGTGCATCGTGGTCGCGCACCGGCTGTCCACGATCCGGGACTGCGACGAGATCATCGTGCTGGACCGGGGAAAAATCGCGGAGCGCGGCACGCATGAGGAGCTTTTTGCCAAAGGCGGCTTATACACGGAACTTGTCACGTCGGAATAACCCGGAATAACCCGGAATAACCCGGAAGAACGGGCTGCGGAGGACGGACGATGGGCTGGTTTAACGAACAGATCAGGCAGCGCATGGAGAGCGACCGGAATATTCTGGAAGACTCTTTTTTCCGCATGGCCGGCGTGATCACGGACGGACGGAGACCGGACAGACCGGGGGACGGGAGACCGGGTTCGAGGGAAGCGCTGAACGATATTCTGAAATACTACCGGCTGCGGCCGGCGGAGATTCCGGAAAGCATAAAAGACCCGGATGAACAGCTGAAATACGTCCTCCGTCCGACGGGCCTGATGGTCCGGGAAGCGGAGCTGGAGGAAAACTGGCGGAAGGACGCCTGCGGCCCCATGCTTGGGTATATAAAGGAAACAGGAGCCGCCGCGGCGCTGATTCCGGACCCCGTATCCGGATACCGCTTCAGGGATCCCGCCACCGGCCGGAAACGCCGCGTGACCCGGAAGGCGGAGAGACTGTTTTCCCGGGAGGCGCTGTGCTTCTACCAGCCGCTTCCGATGAAAAAGCTGGGCGTTCGCGATCTGCTGGGGTACATGAAAAACAGCGTCACCCGCGGCGATATATTTCTGATTATCCTGGCGACCCTGGCGGCAGTGCTGCTGGGACTGATTGAGCCGCGGGTATACGGACTGATTACGGGAACCGTTCTGAAAACAGGGAACAAACGCCTTCTGGCCGGGGCGGCGTCGTTTCTGCTGGGCAGCGCCTTCGCCGCCCGGATGATCGACGTAATCAAAAACCTGCTGACGAAGCGGATATACATTAAAACGTCCCAGGCGGTTGAAGCCTCGATGATGATGCGCATTCTGTCGCTGCCGGTCAGCTTCTTCCGCGGATTTTCCTCCGGCGAACTGGCCAACCGGGCTTCCGGCGTCACCTCCCTGTGCGACGTAATGGCCGACGGCATCCTGTCCGCGGGACTGGGCAGCCTGATGTCCCTCCTGTACGTGGGGCAGATCTTTCAGTTCGCGCCGGCGCTGGTCCGGCCCTCCATCCTGGTTATCCTGGCCACCGCGGCGGTGAGCCTGATTTCAGCTTTCCTGCGGACCGGAATCTCCCGGGAGCGGATGAAACTTTCCGCGGAGGAGCAGGGGATGGGCTACGCCATCCTCAACGGCATCCAGAAAATCCGCCTTTCCGGTTCGGAAAAGCGGGCCTTCGCGCGGTGGGGCCGGCTTTACGCCAGGGGGGCGGAGCTGGATTACAATCCTCCCGCGCTGCTGAGGCTGAACAGCGTGATCACCACCGGGATCTCTCTGGCGGGCACGGTCGTACTGTATTATCTGGCGGTCAGAACCGGCGTGGCTGAGCATCAGTACTATGCTTTCAGCGCCGCCTACGGACGGGTCGTAGGCGCGTTCTCCGCCCTGACCGGCGTCGCGGCTTCCCTGACGGCAGCCAGACCGGTGCTGGAGATGGCGGAGCCGATTCTGAGCGCGGAGCCGGAGGTGACCGCCGAAAAGCAGCCGGTCGGACAGATGAGCGGAAATATCGAAATGAGTCACGTGTCTTTCCGCTACGACGAGGACAGCCCCTATATTCTGGAAAACCTGAGCCTGAGCATCCGGGCCGGGGAGTACGTCGCCATCGTGGGACGGACCGGCTGCGGAAAGTCCACGCTGGTCCGGCTGCTGCTGGGTTTTGAGAAGCCCGAGAAAGGCGCGGTCTACTACGACCGCCGCGAACTGAACAGTCTGGATCCGCGATCTCTCCGGAAGCATATCGGCACGGTCATACAGAACGGACAGCTGTTCCAGGGGGACATCTTCTCAAACATCACGCTTTCCGCGCCGCAGCTGACGCTGGAGGAAGCCTGGGAAGCGGCGGAAACTGCGGGCATCGCGCAGGATATCCGCGAAATGCCCATGGGGATGTACACTGTGATATCCGAAGGCCAGGGGGGCATCTCCGGCGGTCAGAAGCAGCGCCTGCTGATCGCCCGGGCCGTCGCGCCGAAGCCGAAAATCCTGATCTTTGACGAAGCGACCTCGGCGCTGGACAATAAAACGCAGAAGCAGGTGTCGGAGGCGCTGGACAGGCTGCGCTGCACCCGCGTCGTCATCGCCCACCGGCTGAGCACCATCCGGAACTGCGACCGCATCCTGGTCATGGATCACGGCGCCATCGCCGAGGAAGGAACCTACGAGGAGCTGATCGCGCGGAACGGCATTTTCGCGGGGCTCGTCGCGCGGCAGAGGCTGGATATCGACACAGAGGAAGCATAACCGGAATGCCGAAGACAGAAAAAGAGGCCGTCCCCGGGATGATATCACTTCAGTGATCGTCCCGGAGACGGCCTCTTCTTTTTCCGGCGGAAATCCCCCCCTGTCCGATTTGTCAGTTGATGATACAGGCTATATCCGAGGCACCCAGCTTCATAGCCGCATAAAATACCGCATTCTTTATTGTGAACTCCAAGCCGCTCTTTCAGCCGGTTGATGAAGTGAACCACAAGCTTATAATCCGGTTCAATTTGAATCTGAGCCAGCACATTCTCTTCCTCACCGAGGATCGGTTCATCCAGCATCTGACAGTATACGGGTAAATCCACGCTGCCGCAAATGCGGGGGTCACTTCATATTATCTAAAATACAAGAATAACCGAACCGGGACACAGCTTGTTCTACCGGCGGCGGACGCGGGCGGCAATACGTCCGCTTTCTCCGGAAAGATGCGTAAATTGCTGAATTTTCTTGCCAAACACGCCCGGTTTTGGTAAAATAAAACATCAACAATCAGCGGGGAGGCGTACCCATGGCAAAGCTGAATCCGACGGTCAGGAAGGAGACGGCTTATATCGCGGCGTGGGTGCTGATCCTTTCCGTTATCATGGAGGCCGTTTTTCTGCTGCTGAGGCGGTGGGAAATGCCGGTATTGACCGGGAACCTGACCGGCGGGATTCTGGCCGCGGCGAACTTCCTGCTGCTGGGCATCACGGTGGCGGGCGCGGCGGGCGGGCCGCCGGAAAAGGTGGCGATGAAGGTCCGGTCCTCCATGACTGCGAGGATGCTGGGCATGGCGGCCGTATGCGCCTTCGCCGTGGGCGTCCTGCACACGAACGTTTACGCGACGCTTCTTCCCCTGCTCTTCCCGAGAATCGGCATCGCCTTCCGGCCGCTGATCGACAGAAAGCGCGGAAAGAACAACCCGGACGCGGAGGGCAGGAACCCGGCCGTTCCGGACCCGGAAGGAAGTGACCTGCTTGACTGAAGAAAAACGCGCGGCAAGCCGCCGGTTCCGTACGACGGACAGGCTTCTTGTGGCGCTGATGGTTCTTCCGCTTCTGTGCTGTCTCGTTCTGAAGGTGCTGTTTACGCCGGAAAGCGAGGGAGTGGACATCTCCGGAGCCATGATTTACCTGACCGTAAAGGGCTTCCCGGTGCAGGATCTTGTGATCACCGAATCCCAGATCAACAGCTGGGCGGTCATGCTCACGGTCCTGGGGCTGTGCCTCTGGCTGACCCACGGGCTGACGGAACGGGCGGAAACGAAACGCCAGCTGGCGGCCGAATGGATCGTGGAGAAGTGCGAGGGCCTGGTGAACGCCAACATGGGAGAACGGTACGCCGGGTACGAGTACCTGGTCGCCGCCATCATGGCGCTGTCCGCGCTGTCCAGCCTCAGCTGCCTGATCGGGCTCTTCGCCCCGACGGGGGATGTGAACGTGACGGCCGGATGGGCGATCCTGGTATTCGCCCTGGTAACGTACACGAAGCTGCAGGGCGGCTTCCTGAACTACCTGAAGGGCTTCACGGAGCCGATTCCGGTCTTCACCCCGATGAACTTCATCAGCGAGTTTTCCCTGCCGGTCAGCATGGCCTTCCGTCATTACGGCAACGTCATGAGCGGAGCCGTCATCGCGGCCCTGATCGGAACCGCGCTGCGGGGGCTGAGCAGGACCGTGCTGGGGTGGATCCCGGTGATCGGAAAGATCCCGCTGCTGCAGATCGGTCTGCCGGCAGTCCTGAGCATCTATTTCGACGTGTTCAGCGGGCTGATGCAGGCGTTCATTTTCGCCATGCTGACGATGCTGAACGTTTCCGGGTCCTTCCCCCAGGAAGCCTGGGAGAAGCGGCAGGCGAAGAAGGAAGCCCGGAAACGGCGGGCCGCCGTGTCAAAAGCGTAAAGGAAAACCGCCGGCCCGCATCCGGACGGAAACCGGGCCGGCCTATCCCAAAGAAAAACAGGAGGAAAAGAAAATGGTTGAACTGGCAATGGGTATCATGTTGGGACTGTGCGGCGTGGGCGCCGGCATCGCGCTGATCGCGGGTATCGGCCCGGGTATCGGCGAAGGCCAGGCGGTGGCCGCGGCCTGCGAGGCGATCGGACGGCAGCCTGAGGCGAAGTCCGACGTGACCAGCACCATGATCATGGGCTGCGCCATCGCGGAGACGACCGGTCTGTACGGCCTGATCATCGGTATTCTGCTGATCTTCGTGGCGCCCGGCATTTTCTCCGGCGTGCTGAAGGAGACGGTTCTGGCTCTGAAGTAAGGATTGCCTTCGCCCGGCCCGGCCGGGATCCGGAAGAGGAGAAGCGAAAGATGCAGTCACTGAGCATTATTTCTGTCAATTTCTGGCAGATTGTCATTTCCTTTGCCAATCTGGCGATTCTGACCTGGATTGTGAAGAAGTTTCTTTTCAAGCCGGTGAAGAAAATGATGGACGCCCGGCGGGAGAGCATCGACTCCGCCTATGCCCGGGCCGAAAAGGCGGAGGAGGAGGCGGAGGAGCACCGGCAGAACTATGCCGCCGCCATGGCCGCCGCCCGCCAGACGACGGACCACATGATTTCCCAGGCGGCCCGGGACGCCGAGCGCCGCGGCGCGGAGATCGAGAACGAGGCCCGGGAGCGCGCGCAGGAGATCGTGAAACAGGCGGAGGCGGACGCGCTGCTGGAGAAGAAGAAGGCGGAGGACGACATCCGGAAGGAGATCGCCGACGTCTCCACGCAGCTGACCGAAAAGCTTCTGGAGAGGGAAATCAGGCCGGAGGACCACCGCGGGCTGATCGATTCCTTCCTGCAGGAGCTGTAACATACTGATCGACGGACGAGGCACGCCGCGCGGACGGAACGGTTCGCGGATCCGCGCGGAAACGGCGAGAGGTCGGGGACGATGACACATACGAGCAGGGAATACGCCGAGGCGCTGTTCAGCCTGGCGTACGAGGCCGGTCAGACGGAGGCTTATGCCGACGGGCTGACGCTGGTGGAGGAGCAGCTGGAGGAAAACCCCGGCTTTCCGGATCTGCTGGCGAGTCCCGCCGTCTCCCGGGAAGAGCGGATGGACGCCCTGAGCAGAGCTTTCGGCGACCGGATTCCGCTGCCCGAGCTGATTCTGCTGCGGATGATGGTATCCCGGGGACACGCCCGGCGGCTGCGGGAGATGATCAGCTGCTTCCGGGAGCTGGCCAGGGAGCGCCGGGGAGAAAGCACGGCGCGGGTGACCAGCGCGGTGGCCCTGACGGAGGACGAGGCGGAAAGACTGCGGGCGAAGCTGGAGGAACGCTTCGGCAGAAGGATGATTCTTGAATGCGCCGTGGATCCGGCCCTGCTGGGCGGGATCCGGGTGGAGACGGAGGGACGGGTGCTGGACGGCAGTCTGAGAACCCGCCTGCAAGAGATCAAGGAAGTGATGGATTCATGAGCTCAAAGGCCGGAGAGATCAGCAGTATCATCAAAGAGCAGATCCGGCAGTACGAAAACCGGATCGAAATGAAGGAAAACGGCACGGTCATTACCGTGGGCGACGGCATCGCCACGGTTTACGGGCTGCGCTCCTGCATGGCCAACGAACTGCTCCGCTTTGAGGACGGCAGCTTCGGCGTGGCCCAGAACCTGGAGGAGGAAACGGTGTCCGTGGCCATCCTCAGCGACAGGGACGATATCCACGAGGGTTCCGCGGTCTACCGCAGCGGGGAACCGCTGAGCGTGCCGGTGGGCGAGGGCCTGCTGGGCCGGGTGGTGAACGCGCTGGGCGAGCCCATCGACGGAAAGGGCCCCGTCCGCTCGGAGACGACCCGTCCCATCGAGTCCCCCGCGCCCGGAATCATTGAGCGGAAGAGCGTATCCGTTCCCCTGCAGACCGGAATTGTGGCCATCGACAGCATGATTCCCATCGGCCGGGGCCAGCGCGAGCTGATCATCGGCGACAGGCAGACCGGAAAGACGACCATCGCCGTGGACACGATCCTGAACCAGCGGGAGAGCGGCGTGATCTGCATCTACGTGGCCATCGGCCAGAAGCGCACCTCGGTGGTTCAGATCGCCCAGGAGCTGAGCCGGGCGGGCGCCATGCCCTACACGATCATCGTTTCCGCCTCGGCCGCGGAAAGCGCGCCGCTGCAGTATATCGCTCCCTATTCCGGCTGCGCGATGGCGGAGTATTTCCGGGCGAAGGGACGGGACGTGCTGATTATCTACGACGACCTGAGCAAGCACGCGGTGGCCTACCGGGCGCTGAGCCTGCTGATCCGCAGGCCTCCGGGACGGGAAGCCTATCCCGGAGACGTCTTCTACCTTCACAGCCGCCTGCTGGAACGCGCGGCCTGCGTGGCTCCGGAATACGGCGGAGGTTCCATTACCGCCCTGCCGATTATTGAGACCCAGGCGGGCGACGTTTCCGCC
>ONXY01000058.1 GCA_900321945.1 uncultured Eubacteriales bacterium
GGACGCTCCCGGTTCGGGGGCGTCCTCTTTCTTTCCGAAGGCGCGGCGCATTTCCGAGGACTGCGCCGGGCCTCCCGGAAGCCGGAAACGCCGCGTCCGATTCCGGCGGTTGATTTTTCCCGCTTTTCGCGATATGATAGTCTGACGGCGCGGATCGTGCCGGAGGAACGGAGGGAAGGGGGAGGACCGCGTGGTAGAGATGTGCCTGCTGGGGACGGGCGGAACCCTGCCGATCCCGGAGCGCGCGCTTTCCTCCCTGTATATCCGGGTCAACGGAAGGGCCATGCTCCTGGACTGCGGAGAAGGAACCCAGGTGGGGATCCGCAGGCTGGGATGGGGCTTCCGGTGCCTGGAGGGCCTGGCGCTGACCCATTTCCACGGAGACCACTGCACCGGGCTGGCCGGACTGCTGCTGAGCCTGGAGAAAGCCGGGAAAACAGAAGCTTTCGACATCTACGGCCCCGCCGGACTGAAACGGGTCGTGGAAGGACTCTGCGTCATCGTTCCGAAACTGAGCTATACCGTCCGGCTGCACGAGTATCCTCCGGAGGGACGGTCCTTTGAGATGATCGGACTGCAGATCCGGGCCTTTCCCGTACGCCACGGCATTCCCTGCTACGGATACAGGATGGAGCTGGAACGGAAAGGCGCTTTTGATCCGGAGCGGGCTAAAGCGCTGAAAGTTCCGGTAAACGAGTGGAAGGTTCTTCAGAGCGGGGAATGCGTCCGCGCCGGGCTGAGAAAAATCCGTCCGGAAGACGTGATGGGAGAGAACCGCAAGGGAATCACCTTCGTGTTTTCCACGGATACCCGGCCCTGCGAGACGCTGGAAAAATACGCTTCCGGAGCGGATCTGGCCATTCTGGAGGGCATGTACGCGGAGGAGGAAAAGCTTCCGCTGGCGCTGAAGAATCACCATATGATGTTCCGGGAGGCGGCGGAAACCGCCCGGAAAGCCGGGGCCGCGAAGCTGGCTCTGACACACTTCAGCACCAGTCTGGAGGAACCGGAGGCCGCGCTGAGCGCGGCAAGCGGCGTATTTCCGGATACCGTTATCGGAAGGGACGGAATGATCATCACCCTGCGGTACCCGAAGGGGCAGGAACCGGCGGAGACGGAGATCCGTCTGAAAGAGGACTGGCGGAGGAGTTAACCCGATGGACCGATTTGTTCTCAAGGCACCGTACGAGGCTTCCGGAGATCAGCCGGAAGCCATCGCGGCGCTCGCGGAGGGGATCGAAAGAGGACTGAAGGATCAGATCCTGCTCGGCGTGACCGGAAGCGGGAAGACCTTTACCATGGCCTCCGTGATCGAGCGGGTGCAGAAACCCACGCTGGTGATCGCGCACAACAAGACGCTCGCCGCGCAGCTGTGCAGCGAGCTGAAAGCTTTCTTTCCGGACAGCCGGGTCGAGTACTTCGTCAGTTATTACGACTATTACCAGCCGGAAGCCTATATCGCGTCCTCGGATACCTATATCGAGAAGGACGCCTCCATCAACGACGAAATCGACCGGCTGCGCCACAGCGCGACCGCCGCTCTGCGGGAGCGGAAGGACGTAATCATCGTGGCCTCCGTCAGCTGCATCTATTCCATGGGCGATCCCAGCGAGTACGAAGGGATGATGATTTCCCTCCGGCCCGGGATGAAAATGGAACGAAGCGCGCTTCTGCGGTCCCTGGTCGATATTCAGTACGAACGGAACGACGTGGAATTCGCCCGGGGAACCTTTCGGGTCCGCGGCGACACCGTCGAGGTTATTCCGGCCGGAGAACACGAGAAGGCGGTCCGGATCGAGCTGTTCGGAGACGAGATCGACCGGATCTGCGAAATCGACGCGGTCAGCGGCCACGTGCTGGCCACGCTGGAACACGCCGCGCTTTTCCCCGCCACCCACTACGCCACGGATCCGGCTCATTTGGAGGAGCATATCGGGGACATCGAGCGGGATCTGGCGGAAAGAACCGCGGAATTCGAAAAAGCGGGAAAACTGCTGGAAGCACAGCGGATCGCCCAGCGGACGCGCTATGATATCGAGATGATGCGGGAGATCGGATACTGCCAGGGTATAGAAAACTACAGCCGGTACTTTGACGGACGCAAGCCCGGCGACGCGCCGTATACGCTTCTGGACTATTTCAGAGGGGATTTCCTGACGCTGATTGACGAAAGCCACGTCACCGTGCCCCAGATCCGGGCGATGTACAACGGGGACAGAGCCCGGAAGGAGACGCTGGTGGATTACGGATTCCGGCTGCCTTCCGCCTTCGACAACCGGCCGCTTCTGTTTCATGAATTCGAGTCCCGGATCGGACAGACAATCTATGTTTCCGCCACGCCGGGGCCCTATGAGACCGCCCGGTCTCAGCAGACGGTGGAGCAGATCATCCGGCCCACGGGACTGCTGGATCCGAAGGTGATTCTGCGCCCCGCCACCGGACAGATCGACGATCTGGTGGGGGAGATCCGGGAAGTTACGGAGAAGAAACAGCGGGTGCTGGTGACCACCCTGACCAAGCGGATGGCGGAGAGCCTGACGGAATACCTGAAGGAGCTGGATATCAGGGTCCGGTACCTGCACAGCGATATCCTGACCATTGAACGCATGCAGCTGCTCCGGGATCTTCGCCTCGGGGAGTTCGACGTGCTGGTGGGAATCAATCTGCTGCGCGAGGGCCTGGACCTTCCGGAGGTCGCGCTGGTCGCGATTCTGGACGCGGACAAGGAAGGATTTCTCCGTTCGGAGACCTCCCTGGTGCAGACCATCGGCCGCGCGGCCCGGAATGTGGACGGGCGGGTGATCCTTTACGGCGACACGCTGACGGAAAGCATGGAGAAGGCCATGACGGAAACCAACCGCCGCCGGGCGCTCCAGGAAGCTTACAACGAGCGGCACGGCATCACGCCGGAAACCATCCGGAGCGCGATCCGGAACGTGCTCGAGATCACGAGAAAGGTCGAGGAAACGGCTTCGGCGCCGCTGACGGAGGAAGAGCGGCAGGCGCTGACGAGACAGATTGAGGAAGAGATGCTTTCCGCCGCGCGGGATCTGGAATTCGAGCGGGCGGCCAAACTCCGGGACCGGCTGCTGGAGCTGCGCGGGGAAGCGCCGATGCAGGACGACACCCAGCAGAAGCGTCACAGGAGAAGGGAACGTACCCGGAAGAGCGGATACTGAGAAAAAACACCCGAAAAGGAGAGGATAACATGCAGGGAAAGCAGGGACGCCTGGTATGGCTGACACCGCTGCTGCTGGCACTGCCGACGGCGGCGGCGGCGGCATACGCGGTGATGCGTTACGGCGGAACAATCCGGAAACTGATCGGAGTAGCGGTCAAACTGGCGGTGATCAGATGAAAAAGAATCAGAACCTTCCCGCGGGAGCGTGGCATGTTCCGGCGGCAATCCTGGCGGTCCTTCTGACGGCGGCGCTCTGGGCGGCGCAGCTGGGACTTGTCGGCATCCAGATCATGACTTCCCGCGGGCTGCATGAGCGCGTCGCGCTGAACGGAGCGCAGATTGACGCTCAGATGAC
>ONXY01000357.1 GCA_900321945.1 uncultured Eubacteriales bacterium
CGGCGCGTGCGCGGGCTCCACGGCAGGCGGCATCAAGATCGTCCGCGTCGTCGTGATGGGCAAGCACGCCCGCCGGGCCATTCATTCCACGGACCGCCCGAAGAAGGTGCAGGTCGTGCGCCTGGACGGGAGGGCTGTGG
The DNA here is from genome assembly GCA_900321945.1 of uncultured Eubacteriales bacterium. The sequence continues at coordinate 141 of ONXY01000357.1, forward strand.
ACGAGAGCATGCTGTCCCAGATCGCTGTGTTCGTGATCATTTATTTCTTCCTCGTGATCTTCAGCGGTTTCCTGCTGTCCCTGGAGGGAAAGTTCGAAGCCATCGACAACCTGTCCGCCGCGCTGACCTGCATCAGCAACGTGGGACCCGCCTTCGGCGCGCTGGCCAGCGATTTCACCGGATACGGCGTGTTCGGGAAGCTGATCTGCTCCGTGCTGATGCTGGCGGGGCGGCTGGAGCTCTTCCCCATCCTGATTCTGTTCACCCGCGGGGCGTGGAAATCCCACTGACCGTCTGAAAGGAGTCCTGTATTTGTCTTCACAGGCCGGAAAGTCCCTCGCCAAAGGCGTATCCATCCTGAGCGTGGCGGGAATTCTCTGCAAGCTGCTGGGGCTTCTGATCACCGTGCCGCTGACGCGGACGATCGGGGCGGAGGGACTCGGAATATTCCAGTCTGTCTACCCCACCTACAACCTGCTGCTGACGCTTTCCTCGGCAGGGCTTCCCGTCGCGGTTTCCCGCATGGTGTCCGCGTACCTGGCAAAGGACGATCCCCGGAACGCGCACCGGGTATTCCGGACGGCGCTCTGGCTGCTGACCGGGATGGGCTGCTTCTGCATGATCCTGATGCTGGCCGGAAACGGCCTGCTGACCGAATGGGTGAAGGAGCCGCGGGCCTCGTACGGGTTCTTCGCGATCGCTCCCTGCCTGACCATCGTCTGCTCTTTGAGCGCCTTCCGCGGCTTCATGCAGGGGCAGCAGGACATGAAGCCCACCGCCGTCTCCCAGATTGTGGAGCAGGTGGGCAAGCTGTTTTTCTCCCTGCCGCTGGCCTGGTGGGGCACGAAGCGGAGCCTCGCGCTCGGCGCCGCCGGCGCGCTGCTGGGCATCACCATCGCGGAAGCCTGCGCGGTGATCGTCATGGCGGTTTACTATTTCCGGAACCGCTCCGGTTTTCAGACCATTCCGCAGCTTTCCACCGCCGCTGAGGCGGACCGCGGAGCCGTGTCAAAGCGGCTGCTCTTCATTTCCGTTCCGATTACGGTCAGCGCATGCATCGTGCCGCTGGCCCAGTTTGTGGACTCCGTGATGATGGTGCCCAGGATGATGGATTCCGGGCTGACCAACGAAGCTGCCCGCTCGCTGTACGGCGTATTTTCCGGACTGGTGATCCGGCTGATCAACATGCCGACCGCCCTGGCGCTGGCCGTGGCCATGAGCCTGGTGCCCGCGGTATCCGCCGCGCAGGCCGTTCACGACCGGGTGGGCATGCAGAAAGCCTGCGATCAGGGTCTGCGCCTTTCCTTCCTGATCGGGTTCCCGTGCTCCGTCGGGATGAGCGTGCTGGCGAAGCAGGTCTTCGGCTTCCTGTACTATGAAAGCATCGCGAACGATCAGTTGTTTCAGACCGGCTGGGAGCTGCTGACGGTGTCCAGCCTGACGGTCGTGCTGTTCACGGCGGTGCAGGCTACCAGCGCGATCCTGCAGGGGCTCGGAAAACAGAGGATTCCCATGTACACGCTGATTGTGGGCGTCACGCTCAAGATCGTCATGAACTATATCCTGGTGGGAATTCCGGGCGTCAACATTCACGGCGGCCCGTACGCTTCCATCGTCTGCTATTCCGCGTCCCTGATACCGAATCTGTACTTTGTCTGCCGGTACGCGGAAATCCGGTTCAACCTGAAGGACTGGATCCTGAAGCCGGCCCTGGCGGCCGCCTGCATGGGCGTCTGCGTCTGGGGCCTGCGCACGGCGCTTCCCTTCCACCGGGCGACCACTATTCTGGAGGTTGCCGCGGGCGTCGGGGTGTATTTCATCGCCGCGTTGATGACCGGCGCCATGGATAAGGCGGAGCTGGCCGGTATTCTCGGACGCTTCCGCCGCCGGAAGGGGGCCTGAACCGTGAATCCGAAAATCACCGTCGTTCCCCTCGGACCCGCGGGGCCGGAACTCCTGACGCTGCAGGCCGCGGAAGAACTGAAAAGCGCCTCCCGGATCGTTCTGCGCACGGAGCGCCATCCCGCGGCCGCGTGGCTCCGGGAACAGGGGCTGGAATATACCTCCCTGGACGGTTTCTACGACCGGTACGACGATTTCGAC
>ONXY01000037.1 GCA_900321945.1 uncultured Eubacteriales bacterium
AGCGGTTCCCCGGAGGGAGCCGCTTCTTTTCCGCCGCGGGCGCTTCGTCCGCTTATTTTTTCAGCTTCTCGATCGTCTCGTAACTGCCCAGAATGACCAGCGTGGAACCGGCGGCAATCGGAACGTCGATTTCCGGGGGAATACGGATGGCGTCCTCCCTCCTCAGGGCGATGACGTTCGCCCCGTAGCGGGAACGGAGCTCCAGGGAACGGATGGTCTTCCCGATCCAGTCCTCCCGCGGCTCCATCTCCACGATGCCGTACTCATCGGAAAGCTCGATGTATTCCATGACGCCAGCGTGGGTCATGCCCAGGGCCAGTTTGTCCGCCGCCTCCCACTCCGGAATAATGACCCGGTCCGCCCCGAGCTTTTCCAGGATTTCCCGGTACGTGTCGTCGTGGGCCTTGCAGACGATGCAGGGAACGCCCAGCGCCTTCAGGTTCATGGTAATCAGCGCGGAAGCGGCCAGATCGGAGCCCACGGCCACCACGGCGCGGTCGAAATTTCCCACGCCCAGCCTTTCCAGCACGTCCCGGTCCCGGGCGTCCGCCGCCACCGCCCGGGTCACCCGGTCGGCGATCCTGTCCACCGTCTGCTCGTTCAGATCCACCGCCAGTACTTCCTCGCCGCACTCATAGAGCTTTTCCGCCATTCTTTCCCCAAAGCGTCCCAGCCCGATTACCACATAGGATTTCATTGCGCGATTCTCCTCCGTTCCGTATGTCTCCGGACCGGCCGTTCCTTTCCCGCGGAAGCAGAACGCCGCGGCGGACGGGCCGGCCGTAAAAATATCCCGGTTATCCGATCAGCAGGTTCGTATTCGCGTACCTGTATTTCTCGCCCGCCGGCTTTTTCTTCAGGAAACCGACGCTGATGGTCAGGACGCCCACCCGTCCGAAATACATCAGCAGCATGATCAGCAGCTTCGCCGGCACGCTCATGTTCGCCGTTCCCCCCGCCGTCAGCCCGACCGTTCCGATCGCCGACACCGCCTCGAACAGCCCGTCCGTAAAGTCCATCGGGGACGTGGCGCAGATCACCACGGCGCTGAGAAACGCCATGGAGATCATCAGCATAAAGATCATGATCGCGTTCAGCACGTGATCGTCCGAGATCGTCCGGTGGAAGACCCGGACCGTATAATGTCCGCGCATCCTGTTCCACAGGAACATCACCAGCACCACGAAGGTCACCGTTTTCAGGCCGCCGGCCGTAGATCCCGAAGAGCCGCCGATCAGCATGAAGAAGAGGGAGGCCGCTTTTCCGCCCTGCGTCAGCAGTCCCTGATCCACCGAGGCGAAGCCGGCGGTCCGGAGCGTCATGGACTGGAAAAAGCCCGCCAGCAGTTTCTCCGGCCAGGAAAAGGAGCCCAGCGTATCCGGATTCGACCATTCCAGCACGCAGAAAACGACCGTTCCGAGAAGCAGCAGCGCGCCGGTCGTGATCATGACCAGCTTTGTGTACACACTCCATTTCGCGGGCTTCCGCTCCCGGATTACCTCGTCCCAGACCAGGAAGCCCAGCCCGCCGAGGATGACAAGAGCGCTGAGGATCAGGCAGACCGCCGGATCCTTCTGATAGACGATCAGGCTGGCTCCCGGCGAACGGAAGCCCAGAATGTCGAAGCCCGCGTTGCAGAAGGCGGACACGGCGTGGAACACGCCCAGCTTCAGCGCCTGCGGGAAAGGATACTCCAGCGCGAACCGCGCCGTCAGCAGCGCCGCGCCGGCGCCCTCCACCGTAAACGCGCGGATCAGCAGCCGCTTCTGATGCGACACCACGTCGCCCATGCTCTGCGCCCCGATCGCCTCCGCCATGACCATCTGCTGCTGAATGGAAATCTTCCGCCGGAGGCTGAAATACGCCAGGGAGGCGGCGGACATGAATCCGAGCCCGCCGATCTCGATCATCAGCAGAATCACCGCCTGCCCGAAGCTGCTCCACTGGGTCCAGGTATCCGTCAGCACCAGCCCGGTCACGCAGGTCGCGGACGTGGCGGTGAACAGGGACACCAGCGGACCGGCGGAGCGGCCGCTCCGGGAGGCCGCAGGCAGGTTCAGCAGCGCCGCGCCGGCAAGAATGATTCCCAGAAACGTAAACGCCGTCAGCCTGCTGATACTGAACGCCTGGCGCACCTTTTTGGTTTTCCGGGAAGCCTTCATCATTTTCCCATCCTCTTTCCCGGGTTTTCCGCCCCGCGGGGGACGCATGCCGTCCCCGGGCGCGGCGGCCCCCGTTCAGACCCGCGCGGCCCGTTTCATCAGGCTCCGGTCTCCCGGCCGTTCCGTGCCGCCGCGCTTTTCCTTCCCCGTCCGTAAAAGGAATTTCGTTTAACTAATGTATCATATTTCCGGTTCTTCTGCAATCGGAGCGGCGTGTTTTTCAGGCCTGAAGCGTCCGCCCGTTCCGCGCATTTTTTGCAGAAAACCGCGCGGATGTTTCATTCGGCGGGATCCGGTCTTGTCCGGCGGCGGTCCGTCTGGTATGATTCCGGTGAAACCCGGCGGGTCTGCCGGGCCCGTCACGGAGGTGAGTCTGTGAAGCTTCACGGAATCAAAGAATCCCTTTTATCCCTGTCCGGCCTGGCCCGCCGGGCCGGCCTCTGGACCGCCGCCCTGCTGCTCGCGGCGCCGGCCGGAGCGTCCGCGGCGACTCTGCGGGACGCGGGCGTCACGCTGAAACGCTCCTGGAAGAAGCCCGGGGAGAACAACCCCCTCTACACGCAGCGCTTCGGCGCGGATCCGGGCGTCATGGCGTATCAGGACCGGATATACGTCTATATGACGGACGACGTCCTCGAATACGACGGCGCGGGCCGGGTAAAGGAGAACAGCTACAGTCAGATCCGGTGCGTCAGCTGCATCTCCTCCGGCGATCTGGTTAACTGGACCGATCACGGAAAGATTCCCGTGGCCGGGCCGGGAGGCATCGCCCCCTGGGCGGCGAACTCCTGGGCTCCGTGCGCCGCCCATACCGCCGTCGGCGGACGGGAGCGCTTCTTCCTGTATTTCTGCAACGGCGGAAACGGCATCGGCGTGCTGACCGCGGACAGCCCGACCGGGCCGTGGCGCGACGAACTGGGCCGCCTGCTGATCACCCGGGCCACGCCCAACTGCGCGGACGTGCTCTGGCTTTTTGATCCCGCGGTGATGGTCGATACGGACGGAACCGGTTATCTGGCCTTCGGCGGCGGCGTTCCGGAAGGAAGACAGGCGGATCCCGGCACCGCGCGGATCGTCCGGCTCGGAAAGGACATGATGTCCCTGGACGGCGTGCCCGAAACCGTGAACGCCCCCTGGTTCTTTGAGGATTCCGGAATCAACCGGATCGGCGACCGGTACGTCTATTCGTACTGCTCGAACTGGCAGACAAAGGGAAACTCCCTCCGCCTGACCGACGGCGCCATTCAGTACATGACCGCGGATCAGCCGCTCGGCCCGTATACCTACCGGGGCGAGCTTTTCCCCAACGAAGGCCGGTTCTTCGGCCTGTACGGCAACAATCATCACTCCCTCGTTTCCCTGAACGGCTCCTGGTATCTGTTCTACCACAGCAGGCCGGTTGAAAAGGCCATGGGCCTGTCCGGAAACTACCGCAGCCCGCAGGCGGACCGCGTCGTCCCGGAAGAGGACGGCCTCCTGCGCCGCGTCACCGGAACCATGCGCGGGCTTTCCCAGCTGAAGCCGCTGGATCCTTATTCGGAGGTGCCGGGGACCGCCATGGCCGATCAGGCCGGCATCCGCGTGGAATCCGAAGCCGGCCGCTGCCGGTCGGACGGAGAGGCGGGCAGCTGGATCCGGGTTGCCGGCGCGGATTTCGGAAGCGGAACGAAGAGCGTCTCGCTTCGCTGCGCGTCCGTCCCCGGCTGCGTTCTGTATCTTCTCACGGATGATCCCGGCGCTCCGGTGGCGGCCTCCGTGGAGATTCCCGCGGGTACTTCGCGGGAGACGGAGCTGACCGTTCCGCTGTCGGCGGACGGGATCCGGGATCTGTATATCGTTTTCGGAGGAGAGGCGTCCCTGTATTCCTGGACGGTCCGTTAATCCGCGCTTTTCCGGATACGAATAAAGGAAGCCCCGCGCGGGGCCGTGTTTCCGCGGCCTCCGCGCGGGGCTTCCTTCCGTCCTGAAATTCTGTATCGGGAGAAATCACTTTCCGGCCTTCAGCACCCAGAATCCGCCGGAGCGGTCCAGCTTTTCCACGGACGCGTAAAGGGTTTTCAGATACTTCACGCAGCTTTCCGCGCCCTGCTGCTTCCGGATCACCAGATAAAGGCTTCCTCCCGGCTTCAGATGAACGAGCGCGTCGGCGAACATCCGATAGATCACCTGCTTCCCCGCCCGGATCGGGGGATTCGTTATCACCGCGTCGAAGGTTCTGCCCTCCAGGGCCGAAAAGCCGTCGCTCTCCAGCGCCTCCGCCTGAACCCCGTTCCGCTCCGCGTTCTCCCGGCTCCGCGCCAGCGCCCGCAGGTTCACGTCGGCAAGGGTGACCCGGGTTTCAGGCCAGCGGGCTTTCACGCTGATCCCGATCGGACCCCATCCGCATCCCAGATCCAGAATCTCCCCGCTCATTTCTTCGGGCAGGGCGTCCAGCAGCAGCCGGGTTCCGGCGTCCAGCTCCCCCCGGGAAAACACCCCCGCGTCCGTCGTAAAGCGCAGCTTCACGCCCCGGTATTCAAAAGCGCATTCCACGGGCCGGGATTCGCTTTCCGGCTCCCTGGCAAAATACTGATCCGCCATATCTCTCTCTCCGAACCGGCTTTGCGCCGGTTTTTTTCCGGTTTCCCCGGAGTCTCATTCCGTCCGCCCGGACCGCGGACCGTTCCGCGGCTGAAGGCCCGCGGCCTCCCGGAGCAGGTCCAGCTCCTCCGCCGTCAGCTCCCGCCAGGCGCCTTCCGGCAGGCTGTCCGGCAGGGTCAGGGGACCGAAACTGATCCGCCGGAGGGAAAGCACCTCGTGTCCCGCCGCGGCGAACATTCTTTTGACCTGATGGAACTTGCCCTCGCGGACTGTGACCCGGCCCGCCGAGCGCCCGGGACCCGCCGCGAGAATCTCCAGCCGGGCGGGCAGCGCCGTGAAATCCCCCAGCGGCAGGCCTTCCGCAAAAGCGAGAACGTCGTCCTCCCGCAGTTCCCCGGTTACCTCAGCCTCATAAACCTTGTCCACATGCCGGCCGGGAGCCAGGAGCCGGTGGTTCAGTTCCCCGTCGCACGTCAGGAGCAGCAGGCCCGTCGTATCCTTGTCCAGCCGGCCCACCGGCATGCAGCCGATCCCGGAATAAACCGGGGGCAGCAGATCTATCACTGTGGGCTGCTTCCGGTCCCGGGCGGCGGTCAGGATTCCGGCGGGCTTGTTCAGCATCACGTGGCGCAGAACCCGTCCGTCCACCGCCTGTCCCCGTACCGTCAGGCTGTCCTCCTCCGTCTCCACCTCCGCGCCGGGATCCGCCGCCGCCCGGCCGTTCACAAGGACGGCTCCCTTCCGGATCAGATCCTTCCCCGCGCTGCGGCTGCAGATTCCCAGAAGCGTCAGCCACCGGTCCAGACGCGTTCTCACTGTTTTTCCTCAAGCCCGTTCACGAAGGCCGCCGGAATCAGGCTTCTCAGGGGCAGAAGCGGAACGGTCAGCAGCGCGCCGGCCAGCAGGATGATCAGCGTCCCCCGCGTGGAGGGCAGATGAACCGTTTTCATCAGCAGGCCGTTCAGATCGGATACCGCGGGAAGATACCGGAAAATTACGATGATCAGCGCCGCGAGCAGCGGCAGAACGGCGGTCAGGCCGGTCAGCCAGGCCAGCAGGATTTTCCCGTGGCGGCCCCGGATGATCCCCATGTCCCCGCGGGCGAAGGCGTGCCGGGCCCCGCTGTGGAACGCGAAGCCGAACAGCAGAATCAGCAGCGAGCCCGCCAGCATGAGCACGAGCACCAGAATGCCCCGCATCTGATCCCCGCCGCCCAGTTCCTTCTTGATCATCCGCAGAACGGTGAAGCTGTCCATGTCCCCGGAATAATGCGTCCAGGCCAGCCAGAGCAGCGCGGCCAGCGGCAGGGCCCAGAGCAGCAGGAAGAAAACCCGCTTCAGTCCGCAGAGCAGCTTCGCGCCGTAGTCCGACAGATCCGCCAGCCCCCGGCTTCCGAGATCGCCCCCGCGCAGCGCGCCCCGCATGACCCGCGCCGCGTTCATCCTCGCCGGGAGCATCAGGAAGATCCACAGCAGCAGCGTCAGGCCGATCCCGAGGGCCGGCAGCCCCTCCGCCAGCAGCAGCGCCGGCGCCAGGCAGATCAGTCTCAGGCAGATCTCCGTCAGCAGGAACCGGGCGGTTCCGCCGGCCGAAGCGGTATAAGCCCTCCGCGCGTCCCGGACGGCCTGGGAAATCTTCATGCTCTTTTCCCCCTTTCAGGTCCGCGCGGGCAGGCTGTTCAGCTTTTTCCGCGCGATGGTCAGATAACACAGCAGATGAATGGCGAACGTTACGCTCCAGGAAATCGGATAGGACACGTACAGCGTTTCCAGGGCCGGATTCGCCGC
>ONXY01000179.1 GCA_900321945.1 uncultured Eubacteriales bacterium
GCGCCGGCGGCGGTCCGCCCGGCGCGGTGTCACTTTTTCTTGTCAGGCATCACGGCGATCAGGAGTCCGCCGATTGCGAGCGTGCCGAGTCCCAGGACGATCGGCAGGATTCCGCCGCTCACCTGTTCCAGTTCGCTGAGTTTCAGCTCGTCCATCCCGTTCAGGCTGTTCTCTTTCATATTGGTATCCATTATTTCCTCCTTCGCTTTCGCGCTTCTTTCTTTTCTGTACCGGAGCGTTTTTGCTTCGGTCGGTAATAGATACGCAGAGACCGATCATGGCGGCGGTATTATGAAAAAAACAGGATTCAGGATTCGTCCGCCAGATTCGTCCGCCCCCCGGTCCGGCCCGTCCTCCGCCCCGGATATTTCTTCTTGACACGGAATGATTCTCCGTTGTATAGTCTGTGCAATTCATCGGAAAGGAGCGGATCCCGGCATGAAACGGTTCTGCCTGATCAATACCGAAGAGCGTCTCCGCTCTGTTTCCGTATATCCTTGTCCGGTTGTCAGAGAAGCGTAGCCGGTATATCCGTATATCGATCAGCAGCCGCTTATCTCTGACAGGTAAGCGGTTTTTTTGACAGACTGAAACGGAGAGCCGGAAACCGGGCCGAAGCGAAGCGCTTTCCTCAGAACTGTACGGGAGGGTATTCACATGATCATAAAGGATATTGAGTTTACGCTGAAGGACGGCCGGAAAGCCCTGCTCCGCAGCCCGAAAGAGGAGGATGTCCCGGGAATGCTGGACTATCTTAACCGGTCCGCGGGAGAAACGGAGTTCATTCTTCGTTATCCCGAAGAGTGCGCCGCGTATTCCCCCGAGGGAGAAAAGGAGCTGTTTGAAACGCTCAACGCCTCGGACTGCGACGCCATGATCGTATGCGTCGTGGACGGAAAGGTGGCCGGGAACTGCCATGTGATGTGGCGGAGATCCATCAAAACAGGCCACCGGGCCAGTGTGGCCATCGCGCTGCTGAAGGAATTCTGGAATCAGGGTATCGGAACCCGGATGTTTGAGGAGATGATCCGGATCGCGGAGGAGAACCCGAAAATCCTGCAGATGGAGCTTGAGTTTGTGGAAGGCAATCAGCGGGCCCGGGCGCTGTATGAAAAGATGGGCTTCCGGATTACCGGGATCAGGCCGAACGCCATCCGCCTGAAGGACGGCACGCTGCTGAACGAGTACTGCATGATCCGGGAAATTAAAAGATAAGGGGAAGCGCGATGCTGGAAAAGAAAGACGAGATCCGTTCCCATTACAACGCCGATCCGCGGAAGGAATGGGACCGGCTGAAAACAAGGCATCCGTATGAAAAATACATCACGATCCGTATGATGGACCGGTATATCGAACCCGGCGGCAGAATCCTGGACGTCGGCGGAGGCCCCGGGCATTATGCGGTCCATTACGCGAAGCAGGGGCATCCGGTAACGCTGCTGGATCTGAGCGATGAGAACGTCCGCTTTGCGAAAAAGAAGGCCCGACAGTACGGCGTCAGGATCGCCGCGGTGCAGGGGGACGCGACAGACCTTTCCCGGTTCGCGGACTGCTCGTTTGATACCGTCTTCCTGATGGGACCGCTTTATCATCTGATGAATGAGGAAAGCAGGAAACAGGCCGTTGAGGAGGCAAAGCGCGTGCTGAAGCCCGGCGGATACCTGTTCAGCAGCTTTATTCTGATGTTCGGCGGCGTGATCTACGGGCTGCGGGAGCTGGAAAAAACCATCCTGATGCCGGAGGAACAGCGGTATTTTGAGGTGGCCGCGAAGGATGAAAGCCTGGCGTTCGGCGCGTTTACCTATTCATATATGACCACGGTCCGGGACGCGGAGCGGCTGCTGGCGTCCGTTCCGGGACTGAAGACGGAGACCGTTTTCGGCCAGGAGAGCATCCTCGCGCCTTACATGAATGAACTGGCAAAGCAGCCGAAAAAGATCCGGACGGCCTGGTATGACTACGCGCTCCGGTTCTGCGAGAAGCGGGATTACCTGACGCACGCGGAACATCTGATGATCGTTTCGCGAAAGGAATAAGGCGGTCCGGAAAAGAACGTCTCTTCTTCGGAAAAGACATCCTTTTCCGCTGCCGGACGGCAGGGCGCGGCGGTGCGATGCTCATGACAGGATGAAAGAAACGGAGTGCGGGATTTATGGCGTTTGAGAAGGCGAAGGCATATCTGACCCGTTACGGCCTGGCGGACAGGATCATCGAAACGGAGTACAGCAGCGCGACCGTGGCGGAGGCGGCCGAGGCGATCGGATGCGAAGAAGCGATGATCTGCAAGACGCTGTCCTTTCTGCAGGATGAAAAGCCGGTGCTGATCCTGGCGGACGGAACGGCGCGCATCGACAACCGGAAATATAAGGACCGGTTCGGATGCAAGGCGAAAATGATCCCGGCGGACCGGGTCGGGCCGCTGGTGGGGCATGAAATCGGCGGAGTCTGTCCCTTCGGGGTGAACGAGGGCGTTGCGGTATATCTGGACGAAAGTCTGCGAAAGCATGAATTTGTTTATCCCGCGGCGGGGAACGACCACAGCGGCGTGAAACTGACCATTCCGGAACTGGAAGAATGCAGCGGCTGTACGGAATGGGTGGACGTATGCAGACAGCCGGAATAAAACGGATGGCCCGTGCGGGAGCATGAACTGATCACGTCGGACGGCGCGGCGCCTTCCGCGCGCCGGGGATGTGCTCCGGCCGCGGCCCGAAAGCCTGAACATAAAGATACCGGCAGCCCCGCCGCTCTCCGGCGGTCCGGCTGCCGGTTTTCTGCGCTTGGATTCCCCGCCGAAAACATCTTTCCTTTCTTTTCCGCGCCGGCGGTTCCGGCCGCTGCGGCAGCCCGGCCCGCTGCCGCGGATTCCGTTCTTTTCAGGAGAAGAACCGGCACCCGGCGGTCCGGGTCCGCTCCCTCACTCCATGGAGCCTTCCGGTGAGACGACCTCGCTGTACATGATCCTGCCGACACAGGCCAGCGCCGGATCCCCGTTTTCCAGGATGGAGGCCTTCAGGAATTCCTCCGACGGGTTGACCCGCACCGTGCGGACGGCGTCGCCGGCCCGGACCGTCACCGGTCTGGACACGTCCGCGAGCGCAGGATGGAAGAGGATGGCGAAGTCCCCGTCCACGTCCTCCGCTTCCACGGTGATCGTATTGGTCTCCGCGTCAAACGCGGCGGTGATGACGCCCTCCTCCGCGCGCGCCCGGGGCAGAATCATGGCGCAGATCAGCGCGGCGGTCATAAGACAGCAAAACAAAGCCGTTTTTTCTTCATGTTCCACTTCTCCTTACTCTATACGCGTATGGCCGGAAACCCGCGTTCGCGGGAAAAATTCTTCTCACGCGGGGCCGTTAAAAGGATGCGGGAGATCCCGCAAAAACCGTCCCGCGTTTCCGGACTGTGCCGGCGGCTGAATACCGGGTATTCCGGCTAGAATGAGGGATCGAAAGCCTGAGTCTCCTCACCCAGTTCCTCAATCTGTTCCGCTACGTAGGCTTTCGCGGCCGGGACGGCCTCTGAAAGAACTTTCAGGAATTCATCCACTTCCTCTTCGGTATTGTAGATGCCGAAGCTCACCCGAATCATGCCGGGGGTCCCGCTCGCGCCGCAGTCTTCATATTTTACAAGTTCATCATCTGGGATTCCCAGCAGCCGCCATACGTACGGATGCGCGCAGAAAGCGCCCCGCCGCGTGGCGGCGCCGCCGAGCTCTGTCAGTTTCACCGCCAGGAAATAGGAGTTGACATCC
>ONXY01000176.1 GCA_900321945.1 uncultured Eubacteriales bacterium
GTTCTCCCGGGACGTTCTGACAGGCGTCGCCGGGGCCGCCGCCGCGGAGAACCTGGACGCCTTCGCCTGCAGCGCCGAGCTGGAAAAGATAACCGGCGTGCCCATGCCCGAACAGGTGCGGCGTCTCCGGGAGCTTCCGGTCCTTCACCGGACCGAATGCGAGGTCTCCGGAATGGGACGCGCCGTGCTGAACGAGTTCGGCGTCTGATCTCCCGGAAACCCGGAAACGCAAACGAATCCCCGCCGCGCTGCGCGGCGGGGATTTCTCCGTCCGTCCGGATCCGTTTCCGCGGATCCGCTTTTTATGTCCGGGTCCGGTCTTTGTATGACCGAAGCCGCTTTCCGGCCTCACTCCCGGTTCAGGATCGACCGGATGAAGCTCCTGCTCCGCTCCTCCTTCGGATGGCTGAAGAACTCCTTCGTCGGGCCGGATTCGATCACGCGGCCTCCGTCCATGAAGACGATCCGGTTGCTCACGTTCCGGGCGAATTCCATCTCGTGGGTCACCACCAGCATGGTCATTCCCTCCGCCGCCAGCCGGCGCATCACGTTCAGCACCTCGCCGATCAGCTCCGGATCCAGGGCGCTGGTGGGCTCGTCGAAATAGATGATTTCCGGATTCACGGCCATGCCCCGGGCGATCGCCACCCGCTGCTGCTGGCCTCCGCTGAGAGAGATGGGATAGGCGTCCTCCTTCTCCAGCATGCCGACCTTCTCCAGCGCCTTTCTGGCGATGCTCTCCGCCTGGGCCCTGCCCATGCCCCGTCCGCTGGTCAGCCCGAGCGTCACGTTCCGGAGCACCGTCTTGTTCAGAAACAGGTTGTAGTTCTGAAACACGAAGGCGGTCTTCCGCCGGATCGCGGCGATCTCCTCCTTCCCCACGGTGTGCATGTCGCAGGTTTTTCCGTCCAGGGTCAGCGTTCCCTCGTCCGCCCGCTCCAGAAAATTGATGCACCGGAGCAGCGTCGTCTTTCCGGAGCCGGAAGGCCCCAGCACCGCGATCACGTCCCCCCGGTTCACCTCCAGGTCGATTCCCTTCAGCACCTGATTGCCGCCGAAGGCTTTCCGGACGTTCTCTATTTTCAGCATGCTCATCGGACGCCTCCGTAACTGCTCAGTTTCTTCTCTCCCCGGCGCTGCAGCACGGTCAGCAGCGAGCAGAAGGCCAGGTAGATCAGCGCGACCTCCGTGTAGAGCGCCAGCGTCTCATACACCCGGCCGTTGATCACGATGGCCTGGCGGAACATTTCCGTAACCGTGATCGTGGAGGCCAGCGAGGTCTCCTTCACCATGGAAATCAGGCTGTTGAACAGGGAGGGAAAAGCCGTCCGGAAAGCCTGCGGCAGAACCACGTGGCCCATGATCTGCATGTAGTTCATGCCTACGCAGTAGCCGGCCTCCATCTGTCCGGTCGGAACCGCTTCCATGGCCGCCCGCACGGTTTCCGCCATATAGGCCCCCTCGTTGATGCCGAAAACCAGCACCACCGTGGGATAGGCGTCCAGATAGACCCCGACGCTGGGCAGCCCGTAGTACACCAGGTAGAGCTGTACGAGCAGCGGCGTGCACCGGATAATCCAGATATAGATCCGGCAGGCCCGCTGCAGGCCTTTCACGTGGGCGTACTGGATCATCGCCGTCGCCACGGCGATCAGCAGCGCCAGCGAGAAGGAAAGGACCGTCAGCGGGATGGTCATCGTAAAGAACTTTTCGACCAGCTGGGGAAAAGCGTCCCGCACGATCTGTATCAGTCGTTCGTTCATATCTTATGCTCTGTCCTTCCGCGGATAAAGGGGGGAATCTTTCCGGTCCGGCCCCGGGACGCCGAAAGAGGGAGCGGCGATGCGGCCGCTCCCCTCTCAGGCGTTCCGGATTACGGATTCGTCAGGTCCGCGCCGAAATACTTATTGCTCAGCTCCGCCAGCCGTCCGTCGTCCCGCATCGACTGCAGCGCTTCGTTCACCGCGGCCAGCAGCGTGTCCGTGCTTTCGTCCTTCCGCACCGGGAAGGCGTTGATGTCGCCGTCCAGGCGCTGCACGATGGTGATCGGCGCGTCCGGATGCTCCTTCAGGTAATCGTCGATGCTGACCGCCGCGTTGATCGTGGCGTCCGCCCGGCCCTGAATGACCAGCTGGATCGTATCCGCCAGGGTGTCCACGCCGATGACTTCCGCCCCGTATTCCTCGGCGATGCCGGCGTAGATGCTGGAGATGGTGTTCGCCGTCTTTTTGCCCTGCAGGTCGTCCACCGTTTTGATCTCTTCGTTGTCGTTCCGCACCACCAGCACGCTGGGCGTGTAGAGATACGGCGTGGAGAAATTGTAGGACTCCGCCCGCTCCTCGGTATAGCTGACGCCGTTGCACGCGATGTCGAACCGTCCGTCCTTCACGCCCGCCAGGATCGCGTCCCAGTTCGTCTCCGCGAACCGGGCCTCGACGCCCAGGTATTCGGCGATCGCCGCGCCGATCTCCACGTCGTATCCGACCAGGGCGTTGCTCTCGTCGTGATAGGTGTAGGGCGGCCAGTCCCCTTCGGTCGCGATGGTGATATATCCGCGGTCTTTGATCTGCTGCAGCAGATCCGCGCCCTCCGCGAGGGACGCGCAGCAGGCTGCCGCCAGAACCAGCGCCAGCAGAACCGTCAGCGTTCTTTTCATCTTCTTTTCCCCTTTCGAAAATATTATCTTTCTCTCCGCCCCCGCCGATTTTCCGGGCGGCCGTCCTCATCTTACCCGCGGCGCGCGGGGATGTCAAGCGTCTCCCGTATTTGTAATTTCCTGTTCCGGCTCTGTCTCCGGATCCGTCCGGAACGCCCGGGCCGTTCTCCCGCGGGCCTCCGCGCGGGGACCCATAGAGGCAGTATAGGACTTTTCATCGGAAAAATCAATTGACATGCGTCCGCGTTTTGATTATCCTGTTTGAGTCATATTTTCCCGACTGAGACGTTTGAGGAGGAAACGAGCATGGAAAACAACAGGCGTCCGGAATCCATGGAGCGGATCACCACCCCGGCTCTGGCCGAGGCCTTTATCGAGGAACAGCTGCGGGCCATCCGCGAACAGGTCGGCGGCGGCAAGGTGCTGCTGGCGCTGTCCGGCGGAGTGGACAGTTCCGTCTGCGCGGCCCTGCTGATCCGGGCCATCGGCCGGAACCTGGTCGCCGTTCACGTCAACCACGGCCTTCTGCGGAAGGGCGAGCCGGAGCAGGTGATCGAGGTTTTCCGCAACCAGATGAACGCGAACCTGATTTATGTGGACGCCGTGGACCGTTTCCTGGACAAGCTGGCAGGCGTTTCCGACCCGGAACGGAAGCGGAAGATCATCGGCAAGGAGTTCATCGACGTCTTCGCCGAGGAGGCCGCGAAGCTGGACGGCATCCGTTTCCTGGCCCAGGGGACCATTTACCCCGACATTCTGGAATCCGTCGGCGTCAAGAGCCACCACAATGTGGGCGGTCTTCCTCCCGAACTGAATTTTGAGCTGGTGGAGCCCGTGAAGTTCCTCTACAAGGACGAAGTCCGCGTGGTCGGCAAGGCGCTCGGTCTCCCGGACGGCATGGTCTACCGTCAGCCCTTCCCCGGCCCCGGCCTCGGCGTCCGCTGCGTCGGCGCCATCACCCGTGACCGCCTGGAAGCCGTCCGCGAATCCGACGCCATCCTCCGGGAGGAGTTCGCCGCGGCCGGGCTGCAGGGCAGGGTCTGGCAGTATTTCACCGTGGTTCCGGACGTGAAGTCCACCGGCATCAAAAACGACAGACGCACCTGGGACTGGCCGGTCGTCCTCCGCGCGGTCAACAGCGTGGACGCCACCTCCGCCACCATCGAGGAGATCCCCTACGCGCTCCTGAACCGGATCACCGCCCGGATCCTCGCCGAGGTTCCCGGCGTCAACCGCGTCCTCTACGACCTGAGCCCCAAGCCCGTCGCCACGATTGAGTGGGAATGAGTGCCGGAACGGCAAAACCCCTTATGCCACAACGCTTTCAGCCCTCTCCAAAGTGGCTCTGATAAAGAAATGATAAAGTTTTCCGGAAAAAGGTCATATCGTCCCCATGTCCGGTGGTTGTGGGGTTGAGAGACTGATAACGGAAAACGGAATCAGAAAAAACTACAGATTTGTA
>ONXY01000339.1 GCA_900321945.1 uncultured Eubacteriales bacterium
CATGGTGACCTGCGGCTCCATCGTGGAGGTGGACGGCTTCGACGTGGTCCGCGCCTCCCCGTCCGAGGTGATCGCCCTGCGGCGGGAGCTGAAATACCTGAACGAGATCTGCGCGCAGGTCGGGCGTCCCGGCATCGGACGTCTGGCGGCGGAAAGCAGCGTCTCGGAGATCGGGGATCTGGCAGCCATGGCTCCGGGAGGCTTTCAGCCCGGCGACGCCCACCTCATCGCCCTGAACAACGAGCTCATCATCACGGACGACAACCTGATCCGGGTGGCCAACGCCATGGATACGCCCGTGCTCAACGCCTCCCTGGCCTGCGTCATGGTGGGCGGGCTGGCCGGAGGCGCCGCCGGAGCCGCGGTCTGCATGATCGCCTCCCTTCTGGCGGATTCCCTGATCGGCCGGGCGGATTATCACCTCTGCCATCCCATCCACATCAAGCACATCGCCACCTCCACGGCGGAATGCATGTGGCTCTCCAGCGTGGTCTGCCAGGCCTTCGACGCCGCCGCTCCCGCCGTCATCGTCTGCGACATCTACCCGAAGAGCGGGGCGGGGACGAAGGAGCTCCTTCTGGAGGTGGCGGCCAATGCGCTGGCCATCACGGTGTCCGGCGGACATCTGGAGGGGGTCGGCTCCTGCGACGGACTGAAGCCCAACTGCTCCGGCCTGGAAGCCCGTCTCATGGGTGAGGTCGGCAAGGCCGCGGCCGCCCGGGGCATGACCCGCGCCGAAGCGGAACCGATCATCCGCCGCCTGCTCGGCGAATACGAACACGTCTTCGCGTCGGGCAACGAGGGCATGCCCTTCGACGCGGTCTACGGCGAGGACGGGGAGCCCCGCGCCTTCTGGCTGGAGCTGTACCGCGAGGTGAAGGACGGGCTGCTCTCGCTGGGGCTGAAGCTCTGATTCCCGTTATCCCGGGCGGAGGGACCGCCTGAAACTATATCATCACAGGGGGGAAACTGTTTTGGAAACCAAACGGAAAAGCCTGATCCCCTTCTTCACGAAGGGCGACATCGGCGGGTTGACGTATATGATCACCAACAATATCGTCAACTACATCATCATCATCGCGACCCTGCAGTACTCCTACGGCTGGCCGGACGAGATCATCTTCGGCCGCGTGATCCCGGGCCTGTCCATCGGCCTGTTGTGCGGCGGCCTCTACTACGCCTGGATGGCGAACAGACTGTCCGCGAAGCTCGGCCGCGCGGACGTGACGGCCCTGCCCTCCGGCATCTCGACGCCCGCGATGTTCGTCATCCTCTTCGGCGTCATCGGTCCTCTCCATTACAGCATCGACAACCCGGAAATCGAATGGGGCGCGGCGATGGCTGCCTGCTTCATCGGCGGTTTCGTGGAGTTTTTGGGCGGATTCATCGGCCCCTGGGTCAAGAAGCATCTGCCCCGCGCCGCCCTGCTCGGCACCGTCGCCGGCATCGGGTTCATCTGGATGGCGACCCAAGGCGTCTTCGACGTCTTCGGCGATCCCGTCGTCGGCCTGCCCGTTCTGGCGGTGGCCATGCTGGGACTCTTCGCGGGCTATCTCTTCCCGAAGAAGATCTCCCCCTTCATGGTTGCCATCGTGGGCGGCATCGTCTACGCCTTCTGCCTCGGACGCACCTCCTTTGACTTCAGCAACGTGGGCTTCTTCTTCCCCAATCCCGTGAACACGGTGCAGGCCCTGTTCAGCGGCTTCGCCTATGTGGCGCCGTATCTGACGGTGGTCGTCCCCGTGGAGATCTACAACTTCATCGAAACCATGGACAACGTGGAGTCCTCCAACACCGCGGGCGATCCCTACAACGTGCGGGAAGCGCAGTTCGCGGACGGCATCTGCACCATGATCTCCTCCCTCTTCGGCGGCGTGGTGCCCAACACCGTCTGGCTGGGCCATCCCGGTCTGAAGAAGACGAACGCGGGCGCGGCCTACAGCTGGATCAGCGGCGTCGTGCTGGGTCTGGCGGGCATCTTCGGCCTCTTCACCGTGCTGAAGGATCTGGTTCCTCCGGCCGTCGTGGCCATCACCTTCCTCTGGTGCGCGGTCATCATGGTGGCCCAGGCCTTCAAGGAGTGCAAGCCGAAGCACTACGCGGCCATCGCCATCGCCATGGTGCCCTCCATCGCCGACTATCTCTTCACGCAGGTGGAAGCGGCTCTCGCGACCGGTTCCATGGCGGAAGGCGGCTGGGGCATCTGGTCCGAGGCGCTCGATTCCGGCATCAAGGGCTTCCAGCCTGAGATCTCCGAAATGCTCATCGCCAACGGCGCGATGTGGAACGGCGTTCCCGCGGTCAAGGCCGGCGCGATCATCATCGGCATCCTGCTCGGTTCAATGTGCGTCTTTATGATCGACCGGAAGCTGAAGAGCGCGGCTCTGATCTCTCTCGCAGGCGCGGTGCTCTCCTTCTTCGGCTTCATCCATCACGCGGCTCTCGGGATCTACCTGACTTCCCCCTTCATGATCGGCTGGCTGATCACGGCGGTGATCCTCTTTGCGCTGAGCTTCGGCGAGAACAAGTGGTTCAAGGCGCAGGACGGTTTTGAATACGTTTGATCTTTCACGGCACAGCCCGTCCGGCCGCATTTCCCGGAGGGGCGTTTCAAACCGATCCGCGCGGAAAAGGAGAAAACGATGAGCGAAAAAGAAAAATACCCCCGGTCGTTCGTCAGACCGGAGGATAAAGAGGGAAAACCGTCCGGACCGGAAGCGGGAAAGAATCCGCCGCTGGCCGAGGGAGTTTACGCGGCTCCGGGGTTCTTTTCCCCTTCCGGGAACAAAACGG
>ONXY01000036.1 GCA_900321945.1 uncultured Eubacteriales bacterium
AGCCCGGATGCGCTCCTTCCCCACCTGGGAGGGGGACCGGATCTTCCTGGATCTGCTGGACGCGGACGCCCCCTTCTTCTCCCTGAAACTGCGCTACGAGGGGGACGCGCTGAAGGAGGCCGCGCTGGACGGCCGGCCCCTCCGCCGCGGGCCGGACGGCACATATTCCATATAACCGCCGGACTGAAAAGCCCTTCCCGGCCGGACCGGGAAGGGCTTTCCGTATGTGTTTTTCCGTTTCCGCCGCGCCGGGCGTAGCCGGGTCAGACGAAGCTGACCTTCCCCTTGCTGGCGCGGAAGACGATGATCAGCAGCACGCCGCTGGTGATCGTCAGGATGGACGCCAGGGCCGCGCCGGTTCCCACCGAGTTGCGGACGATGCTCGTGTACGCCGCCACGGTGATGGTCATGGTCTTGCCGGTGTACAGCATGATGGAGGTGGACAGCTCGTTGATGCAGGTAACCCAGCTGATGATCGCGCCGCTGAGCACGCCCGGCAGCATCAGCCTGGCGGTCACCTTCAGGAACGTTTTCATCGGGGAGACGCCCAGGTTGATGGAGGCCTCCTCCACGCTCGGATCCATCTGCATCAGGAACGCGCTTCCAGACCGGACCGTATAGGGCATCTTGCGGATGATCATGGAGATGATGATGATCGCCGCCGTGCCCGTCAGCTTGATGACGGTTCCCTCCGCCGTGGTCCCCAGGTTGTTGAAGGCCACGATATAGCACAGGCCCAGCACGGAGCCGGGGATGACGTAGGGCGCCATCATCAGCATGTCCAGGGCTCCGCCGGTCTTTCCCCTCCGGCGCACGATGACGTAGCTCATCAGGATGCCCAGGATCAGGATGAACAGGATCGCCACCGTGGAGTAGACGAACGTGTTGCTGATCTGGTTCGTCAGGCCCCTGCCCAGCTCGGCGTAGTGCTCGAGCGTGAATCCTTCCTCAAAGACGAAGTTGGAGTAATTGGTCTTCACGAAGCTGCAGAACACGACCACCATCTGCGGAATGAACGCGATCAGGCTGACCAGCGCCACCGGCAGGGTGACCCAGAACCGCTTGATTCCTTTGTATTCCGTGATCTGCGGCGGCCGCAGGGCAGACATGGTGTAGTTCTTCCTCGCCACCCAGGCCTTCTGGATGAACAGGATCAGCAGCGCGATGATCACGATGATCATGGAGATGGCGCTGGCGAGGTTCGCGTTTCCGCCGGTTTCCGACAGATACTCGTTATAGATCAGCGTGGGCAGCGTCCGGAATTCTCCGCCCGCCAGGATGCCCGGGGTTCCGTAGTCCGCCAGCGCCGTCATGAACACCATCAGCGCGCCGGCCGCGATGGACGGGGTGACCACCGGAACCGTCACGGTCAGCAGCCGCCTCAGCTTTCCGGATCCCAGGTTCTCCGCGCACTCCTCCACGGACCGGTCGATGGATCCCATCGCGCCGGAAACGTACAGATAGACGTAGGGGAAGAGCTTCAGCGTAAACACGGCGCAGATCCCGCCCTGCCCGTATATGCTCGGCATCTGGAACCCGAACAGGCCCGAAAGGAATTTCGTCACGATGCCGGCGTTGCCGAAGAGGATGATCCAGCTGTACGCCCCCAGGAAGGGCGGGCACATCAGGCTCAGGATGATCAGCACGTGCCAGAAGGTTTTTCCGGCGATGTTGAAGCGGGTCATCAGGTAGGCCATCGGCACGCCGATCAGCACGCTGAGCAGCGTGGGGATCAGGCTGATCTTCAGGCTGTTGCCCAGCGCCTGGTAATAATACTTCTTCTGGAAGAACCGCTGGAAGTTGTACAGCGTGACGCCCTCCGCCTTCGTGGAGAAGAAGCTGTTCACGACCAGCGTGTAGAACGGATAGACCAGGAACAGCAGGAAAACCACAAAGATCAGGATCTTGACCCAGAACCAGAAATCCCTGTAGAAAGGCTGTCCCTTTCCGCCTTTCAGCATGAGAGCACCCCCTCGGATCCCTTCTCGTACAGGCTGACCTTGGTGGGCTGCATGCTGATCCGGACCTCCTCGCCGTCGTGCCGGATCTGCTCCGTGTCCTTCGTGTATTCGTTGAGCTCGATCACCTGCCCGGTGATCAGCTCCACCTCGTACTGAATGAAGTCCCCGAGGAAGACGGACATGTTGATCTTCCCGGGAATGCCCCGCTCGTCGAAGAACAGCTGCTCAGGCCTCGCGGAAAGGATGGCGGGGCCGCTGTAGTCCTTCCGCATGGGGATCTCCAGCGTATAGTCCCCCGGCAGGGAAAGCGTCCCCTTTCCGTTCTGATACCGGACGCTGCAGTCGATGAAGTTGCTGACGCCGATGAAATTCGCCACGAAGGGGTTCGCCGGCTTCCGGTAGATCTCCTCCGGCGTGCCGATCTGCATGATGTTCCCCTGGTTCATGACCGCGATCCGGTCCGAGATGGCGAGCGCCTCCTCCTGGTCGTGGGTCACGTAGATGGTGGTGATCCCCAGCCGGCGCTGCAGCTTTTTGATGGTCGTCCGCATCTGCACGCGCAGCTTCGCGTCCAGGTTGCTCAGCGGCTCGTCCATCAGCAGCACGCCCGGCTCGATCACGAACGCCCTCGCCAGCGCGACCCGCTGCTGCTGGCCGCCCGACAGCTCGTTCGGCTGCCGCTTCTGGAGCTGGTCGATCTGGACCATCTTCAGCGCCTCCTCCACCCTCGGAGGAATCTCGTTCTTCGGCACATGCCGGGCCTTCAGGCCGTAGGCCACGTTCTCCGCCACGTTCAGGTGCGGAAAGATGGCGTAGTTCTGAAACACCATGCCGATATCCCGCTTGTGCGCCGGCAGGTTGTTGACCACCTGTTCGTCAAAGCGGATTTCGCCGCCGTCCACCGTGTTGAAGCCGGCGATCATCCGCAGCAGCGTGGTTTTTCCGCAGCCGGAGGGGCCCAGCAGCGTGAAGAACTCCCCCTGCTCGATCGTCAGGCTGATTCCGTTTACGGCTCTGAAATCTCCGTAGGTTTTGACCGCGTTGTCAATGATGACGGCATGACTCATGGTTTTCCTTCCTTCCGGTTAAAAGATGAAAGAGAACAGGGAAAGGGGCGCCCCGGCGAACCGGGGCACCCCTCTCCCGGGATGGTTCCGGGCTCCGCGGTCAGGCTCAGTCGCCCACCACGGCGTCCTGCCACTTCTCGACGATGTCGGCCTTGTTGGCGCCGGCGTAGTCGAAGTTATAGTTCATCAGCGTGATGTCGGTCAGCGGGTTCAGGCCCACCGGAACCACGTCGCTGCGGATGGGCCGGCGTCCGAAGTCCTTGTTCTGGGCCGCCTGCGTGTCCGCGCTCAGCGCGAACTCCACGAACAGCTGGGCCAGCTCCAGGTTCTTGCAGTCCTTCACGATGGCGATGCCGTCCGGCACGGCGGAAGTGCCGTCTTCCGGATAGATCATCTTCAGATGGCCGCCCTCGAGGTCGTACTGCACGGCGGCCTTCTCAAGCGTGATGCCGATCGGATACTCGCCGGAGTCCACGTTCTTGTGGGCGCCGGAGGAGCCGCTCTGGATGACCAGGTTCTTCATCATGCTGCGGACCATGTCCCAGCCGGCGGCGTAGTCGTCGTCCGCCTGGCCGTAGATCATGAGGATGGTGTTCAGCTGCGTGTAGGCGGAGCCGGAGGAGGCGGGATCCGCCATGGCGATCTTGCCTTCCCACTTGGGATCGGCCAGATCCTTCCAGCTCTTCGGGATGTCTTCCTCGGCCACCAGGTCCGTGTTCACCAGGAACACCATGGGCAGGGGGCTCTCGCCGATCCACAGGTAGTCGCCGTCGTACAGGCTGGGATCGATCAGGTCGATGCAGCTGGGCTTATAGGGCTGGAAATAGTCCTTATAGGCCGCCAGGGAGTCCGCTCCGCCGCCCCACAGGATGTCGGCTTCGGGCGCCGCGGATTCGGCCTTGATCCGGTTCAGCAGGTTGCCGGTGCCGTCGGCCACCACGTTCACCTTCACGTTCGGATACAGCGCCTCAAACCCGGTCACGCCGGCGTTCAGCGGATCCTGGTCGTGGGGGGAGTAGATCGTCAGCTCGCCGGTATACTCCTCGGGAGCTTTTTCGGCGGAAGCCAGGGAAATCATCCCCAGCGCCATCAGGGCCGCCAGAACGACCGCAAGCAGTTTCTTCATGGTTGAGAACCTCCTTCGATTTTTACGGCTTTTCGCCTTTGATGGGATTATTATATCCGGTTTCCCGAAAAAATCAACCGGAAAACACAAAAACAGGGGCGGCACGGAAAAGCGCCTTCCGCGCGTTTACGGCCGCGGAAGGCGCTTCCTGTCTGCGGCCCCTCGGCCGCTGATTTTGTTTTGTCCCGGGAATCCGGTTTACTTTCCTGCGACCTTCACCTGGCCGCAGGCGACCAGCCGCCCGTTCACCCGGGAGAACAGGGTCGCCCCGTTCCCGGCGAAGTCCAGACGGACCTTCTGGCCGATTTTGAACACGTTGCCGCCGAAGATCACGCCGGTCAGCAGGAAGTTCCCGACCTTCACCCGGACGGTGGTCTCCATGCCGGTGGGCATGGAGGAGAAGATCTCCCCTTCGATGGGGCCGTCGTCGGTGATGCGGATGAACTCGGGCCGCACGCCGACGACCCAGTCCTGCCGGTCGGGCTCCCGCTTCTCCTCCTCCACGTCGTTCACCGTGACGATGGGATATTTGAAGGGCATGTCCTTGTTGGTCTTTTCCGCGGGCCGCTCCTTGGCCTCGAATTCCGCGATCTCCTTATCCGCCGCCGCGTACCAGCTGTCGATCTTCACCGGCTCCGCGGGGATGAAGTCCGCCTCATAGCCGTCCAGCAGCTTTACATGGAAGCTGCCGTCCGCCTGCTGGCTTCCCCGGGCGTTCATGAAGTTGATGGCCGGGTTGCCGACGAAGTCCGCCACGAAGGTGTTGTTCGGCCGGTTGTACACGGTCAGGGGCTCGTCGTACTGCTGAAGCACGCCGTTGTCGATCAGGCAGATCCGGGTGGCCAGGGTCATGGCCTCCATCTGGTCGTGGGTCACGTACACGAAGGTGCTGCCGGTGGACAGGTGCAGGCGCTGCAGCTCGGAGCGCATCTCCAGGCGCAGCTTCGCGTCCAGGTTGGACAGCGGCTCGTCCATGAACAGCACCCGGGGGCTGGGCGCCAGGGTCCGGGCGATGGCCACGCGCTGCTGCTGGCCGCCCGACAGCTCGCCGGGATACCGGTCCATGAAGGGCTGGATCTTGACGATGGCGCTGACGCGGGCCACGATCTTCGCGATCTCGTCCTTCGTCAGCTTCCGCTCCTCGCCGCCCTTCTGGGGGTTGCGGACCAGCTCGCCCTCGGGCGTGACGGACAGGCCGGCCTCCTTGATGTTGCTCAGGCCGAAGGCGATATTCTGGAACACCGTCATGTTCGGCCACAGGGCGTAGTTCTGGAACAGGAAACCCACCCGGCGCTTGTTGGCCGGGATATTGATGCCCGCGTCGCTGTCGAACACGGTGACGCCGTCGATAACGATCTTTCCGGTGGTGGGGGTCTCCAGGCCGGCGATCATCCGCAGGGTGGTGGTCTTTCCGCATCCGGAGGGGCCCAGCAGCGTGACGAACGCGTTGTCGTCGATCAGCAGGCTCAGGTCGTCCACCGCGTAGAAGCCGCCCCATCTTTTGGTGACATGCGTTAATTCAATCCTTGCCATATTCCTTCATCCTCTCTGTTATTTGTCTCCGCCGATTCCGCTGTCGATGCTGGCGCCGGTCAGCTTGTTCACCAGCGCGTTGAACACCAGAATCACCACGATCAGGATCAGGTTGATGCCGCTGGAGAACGCGTACAGTCCCATCTCGTCGAAATAGTCCAGCAGGGTGGTGATGATCTTGGTCTGGCTGCACAGGAGCATGAACAGGGTCAGCTCGCGCAGGCAGGTCATGAAGGGCAGCAGGTACCCGCTGATAATGCTGGACTTCTGGATGGGGATGATGATCTTCGTCATCCGTTTCCACCAGGGGATATCCTGGATTATCGCCGCCTCCTCGATCTCGCCGGACAGCTGCATCATGGAGTTCAGCGCGCTGCGGCTGGCGAAGGGGATATACTTCACCGTGCCCGCGAGCACCAGAAGAAGGAACGTGTTGTAGATGCCGACGGAGGAGCCGAACTTGGCGAACGCGACGCCGACGGCCAGCGCGGGCATCAGGTAAGGCAGGAAGGCCATGTTGTTGACGTAGGCGGCCCACTTGCTGCGGCGGTTCTTGCTGACGCAGTAGCCCACCAGCGTGCCGATGGTTCCGGCCACCAGCGCGCACAGCACGGATACCAGCAGGGTTCCGCCGAACGCGCTCCAGATGGATTCGTTGAACAGCATGCCCTTCTGGCCGTACATGCCGTTCTCCGTCACGTTCTCCGCCGTCATCCACCACTTGGTGGTCATATGGCCGGCGATTCCGCCTGTGAGGAAGGAATAATCCCCGGGATTCGGCAGGAAGGTTTCCACCGCGAACAGGATGATCGGCAGAATGCCGGTAAACAGCGTGGTCAGGATGTACACAAAGGAAAGGATGTATTTCGCGGCGCCCAGGTTCACCAGGCTGCTCTGGCCGGATTTGCCCGTTACCGTGGTGAAGTTCTTGCGTCCGGACGTGGTCCTCTGGTTGATCAGCAGGATGATGATGCCGAAGAGCATCATGATGACCGCCAGGATGCTGGCCTCGCCCGTCCGCTGCACGTTCATCTCCACATACTTCGTGGACAGGGTGGACAGCTTCAGGTAATGGGGGATCGGATAGGAGCCCATCGCGCTGGAGAAGACCAGCAGGATCGTGCTCAGGATCGCCGGCTTCACCAGCGGCAGCGTCACCCGCAGGAAGGTCTTCCACCGCGGCGTGTTCAGGATCGTGGCCGCCTCCTCCAGGTTGGCGTCCATGTTCCGGAAGATGCCGCCGATCAGGATGTACGCGAAGGGCGCGTAGTGCAGCGCCAGCACCACGGCGCTGGGGAACATGCCCTGGCACCACCACTGGGGCATCCGCACGCCCAGCACCGACGCGAACAGGCCGTCCGACCCCTTGGTGACCAGGGCGCTGTTGAACAGGTTCCGCCAGATCATGGCCAGGGTCCACTGCGGCATGATATACGGGAAAATGAAGATGGAGCTCAGGTATTTCTTGAATTTCAGGTTGGTTCTCGTCACCAGGTACGCGAAGATGCCGCCGTACAGAATCGAGCCGATGCACGCGAACACGCTCAGCAGCACCGAATTCAGCAGCGGGGTCCACAGGTTGATCTGCGCGAGCTTCCGGGCGGTGTTGGTCGCCGGCGCGAACAGATCCGTCCAGTTGAAGGCCGTATAAACCTGCCCGGGCGCGGCGCCGCGGGTATCGACGGTTCCGGCGTGGATCGTGATGGTGTCCCGCACGATCGTGAAGGCCGGCCAGATGGTCGTGACCGTCAGAATAATGCCCAGCGCCAGCAGAATCGCGTTCTGCGGTTTGGAAAGGTAGGTCCCGGCCCGGTTGAGCCTCTTTTGCCAGGGGGTTAGTGTATTCGGAGCGGCAGTCATATCTTCTGTCCCCTTTCGGTTTTGATCCGTTCCGCCGCGCGGCGGGGAACAGACAGGAAAAACCCGTCAACAGGGATGGGCGGCGTATCAGCTTCGCCGATGCGCCGCCCAGAGAGATCCGTTCGGGAATATTACTTCATGCCGATGATCAGGTCGATCCAGTCGCCCATCACGTCCGCCACGGACGCGCAGTAGGCCGGATCCTCAACGATCAGCTTGCCGGTGTTCAGCCACCAGTCGTAGCCGCGGTCGTTCTTGGCCGGGAACTGGTCGCCGCCGTCGTTGCTGTGGTCCTGCATGCAGGCCGGCACGGGAGCGTATCCGCCCATGTCCTTGCCCCAGGCCTGGAAGCCTTCCTGGGTGGTGGTGATGTAGGCGATGAACGCGCAGGCGGTCCAGGGATACTGGGAGGCCTTCGGGATCATCATGTAGTGCTTGTAGGCGTATCCGCCGAAGCCTTCATAGCCGTCCTGATAGGCCGCGATGGTCACGTTGTTGACGGAAACGGAGTCGCTCTCCTCCACGCTGCGCAGCTTGGAGTACACCAGCAGGCCGCACTGTCCGGCCGCGCTCTTGTCCACCAGGGTGTTGCAGATGGGGCCGTCGTCCGTCTCTTCATGATACTGTTCGCACCACAGCTTGATCCAGGCCAGGGCGTACTTGGCGTTCTCGCCCTGCAGGCCCAGGTCGGCGGCTTCCGCTTCCATCTCCTCGATGGTCGGCGCGAAGATCGCCTGCTTGTCCGCGTCCAGCTTGTCGTAGGCTTCCTTCACCACGGTGGCGTAGTCGTCGCGGGTCAGCATGTACAGGAAGTTCTTGCCGACGGGCTCGGAGTTCACGCCCATGAACAGGGGATGCACGTCGGGCGCCACGAAGTCCCAGCAGTTCATGTAGGTCGCGTCGCCCAGGTTGTTGAACTCGAACACCTTGTTCAGCGTCTGCAGCGCCAGGGGATTCTCATTGTTCTCCTTGGCCACGCCTTCCGCGTTCGTCCAGTCCAGCGGAACGAAGTTCAGCAGCTCGCCGGTGTCCAGCATCTTGCTCTGGATCTGGTTGCCGTCCTGGATCAGCGTCACGAAGTACTCGCTGGATCCGGTCAGCGCCTCGAAGATGGAGTTGTTCTTCGGCTGGGTCCATTCGATGTTCGTGTCGAAGGAGGGATCCATGCCCTTCAGCAGCTCGATGAAGGTTTCCTTGGCGGTCTTGCCGCGGCTGGAGTTGCCGATGCCCAGCAGGTTCTTGCCGTTCGCTTCCTCGATCGCCTTCTTGTACAGCTCCTCGTTGGTCATGGTCTGGGCCTGGGCGATCACTTCCTCGACGGTCTCGGCCGCCGCGAAGGAGCACATGGTCAGGCACAGCGCCAGCGCCAGCAGGATGGAAACAAATTTCTTCATACAAAAACCTCTTTTCTTTTTTCCGGCTTTCGCCGTTGATGGGAATATTATAGTCATTTTTTCGAAAAAATCAACCGGAAAACACAAAAATAACCGGAAAAATACGTTTTATCCCGTCCCGGCCGGAAAACTGTCCGGGAGTTCTTGACAGAATATATACAACAGTATATATTTGTGCAGGGAGGGGATCGATTTGATGACCGCGAAAGTTTTCACCAACGGGGGAAGCCAGGCTGTCCGGCTTCCGAAGGAGTACCGTTTCGACTGCGGCGAAGTGTATGCGAACCGGATCGGAAACATCGTCATGCTGATTCCGAAAGACGACCCGTGGGCTTCTTTCGAAGCCGGAATGCAGATGTTCAGCGGCGACGTGTTTTCGGAAGGCCGCCCGGTTTTTGCCGAAACGGAAAGGGATTGGTCATGAAATACATGCTGGACACAAACGTCTGCATCCACATGATAAAAAACAAACCCGTCTCCGTCGTGCAGAAGTTCCGGCAGCACAGGGCCGAAGACGTCTGCGTCTCGTCCATCACCTATGCGGAGCTCTGTTACGGGGTCAGCAAAAGCCGTTTCAGTGAAAGAAACCTCCTGGCGCTCTCCGTGTTCCTGTCCGGAATCCGGATCGTCCCGTTCGATTCGCTGGCAGCCGTTCAGTTCGGAAAGATCCGGGCCGGCCTCGAATCATCGGGCCGGCCCGTCGGCGTCATGGATCTGCTCATCGCGGCGCACGCGCTGTCGCTGGGGCTGACCGTTGTCACAAACAACACCCGGGAGTTTGAACGGATTCCGGGTCTCGCCGTGGAGGACTGGGTATCATAGTCCGCGGCCGGATATACTGAAAAGGAACGCGAAAAAAGACGCCGGACGTACCGGCGCCTTTTTGTGTGCGGAAGGATTATTTCTCGTCCTCGAGGGCGCTGGTCTGCCGGACCAGAACCTTCTTTTCGTAGCAGATGAAGGCGTTCTCGACCACCGCGTGATCGGGCTTCGGCGTGATCAGGG
>ONXY01000524.1 GCA_900321945.1 uncultured Eubacteriales bacterium
GCCGCGAAAACGGAGGTGCTCACCGCGTCGCGGCCCAGGGTGGCGGACACCTTGTCCACCTTCTGCTGCGTCAGCTCCAGGGGCAGGGCGCCGCTCTGAATCTTGGCCGCGATGGTGGTGGCGCGTTCCGCGCTGCCCATTCCGTTGATCACGCCGGAGCCGTTGGTGATGGCGCTCTCCACGGTGGGGTTGATCAGCTCTTCGCCGTCCAGATAGATGGCAATGCGCTTTCCGATATTGGCGGAGGTCACCTCGCCGAAAATCCTGGTGCCCTCTTCCGTCAGGGTGAACGCCACCTGATGGTCGCCCTCAGAATAATAATACGTGGCGGTCTTGACCATCTCGCCGGTCATGAAGGTTTCGCCGTCCGGGGTTTTGAACTCCAGCTTGGCGGCCGCGCCGATCAGGTCGAGCACGGTGTCGTCCTGCACGTCCGGGATCTCGACGCGGATGCCGTCGAAACCGATCTGCTGAACGTTCGCTTCCGAATAGTTCTTGTCGGACAGACGCTGCTGAATGATGGAGATCGTTCCGTTGATCAGCTCGTCAAAGCTGGCTTCGGATCCTTCCGGCGCCTTGGCGGAATACTCCACATACATGCCGCCCCGCAGATCCAGTCCCAGGGAAAGAACCGCGGGCCAGTTCTCGGCGTCGGTCGTCGGCAGCCAGGGCATGACCCTGTACAGGCCCCGGGGCGGAATGCTCCAGCCGCAGGCGCCCAGGACGCCCAGCACGACCGTGCAGACCAGCACAATGCACAGCGCGGCAATGGACCCGGTTCTGCTGCCGCGCTTCTTTTTGGATTTCATAGCGATCGCATCCTCCTTCGTGTAAACGCAATGCAAGAATTATAGCCCTCTTCGCCTTATTCGTCAAGAAAAAAGCATAACGGGCCTCCGGACCGGATTCCGGAAGCCCGTCAGGCCCCGCCTTTTCAGAAAAGAGCTTCCACAAAATCCTTCGCGCTGAAGGGCTGCAGATCGTCGATTCCCTCCCCGACGCCGACGTACCACACCGGAACCTCCAGCTCCTGCCGGATGGCCAGCGCGATGCCGCCCTTGGCCGTTCCGTCCAGCTTGGTCAGAATAATGCCGCCGATTTCCGCCACTTCCTTGAACGCGCGGGCCTGCTGCAGGCCGTTCTGGCCCGTGGTGGCGTCCAGTACCAGAATGCAGCGGGTATCCGCTTCCGGGTATTCCCGGTCGATAACCCGGCGCATCTTGTTCAGCTCGTCCATCAGGTTCTTTTTGTTGTGCAGCCGCCCGGCCGTGTCCACGATCAGCAGATCCGCCTGCTGGGCCTTCGCGCTCTGGATCGCGTCATAGACCACCGCCGCCGGATCCGCCCCCTCCTCATGCTTCACGATCGGCACCCTGGCCCGCTCGGCCCAGACGGTCAGCTGTTCCGCCGCCGCGGCGCGGAAGGTGTCCCCCGCGCAGAGCATGACCCTGCGTCCGATAGACTGGAAGCGCAGCGCGAGCTTCCCGATGGTGGTGGTTTTTCCCACGCCGTTGACGCCTACCATCAGCATCACCATGGGCCACTGCAGCGGCGGCCGGGGGATATCCATCTGCTCCTTCATGATCTCCTTCAGGATCTCCCGGGCCCGGCCGGCGTCTTTCACATTCTCCTTCTTCACCCGGGCGCGGAGCTCGTCGATGATGACGGTCGTGGCCTTCAGCCCGCAGTCCGCCATCACGAGAATGTCCTCCAGCTCCTCGTAGAAGTCCTCGTCCACCTTCCGGTTTTCCCGGACCATCTCGTCGACCCTGCCGGTCATGTTTCCCCGGGTCTTGCTCAGGCCCTCCCGCAGCCGCGCGAACAGGCCCTTCTTTTTCTTCTCTTCGCTCAAAATGTTCATCTCCCGTCTTCCGGAGTTTTCCGTAAACTGAATCCGGGGAAAATCATACCACAAAAGCGCCGTTCCTTCAACTTCCCGCGGCCCGAAGCCTGAAAGATTCCTTTATTCCGCGTCCTGTGATATGATTGGAGCCGGAGCGTTTTCCCGCCGCGGGTTTTTCCGCGGATCCGCGGAGCGGAACCGGAACGGACAGGAGGGTCGCGATAAATGAAAATCATTGAGCTGAATGAAGAGCAGGCTGAAGAGATCGAAACGCGGTTAACCGCTTTTGACGAAAGCCATATCCCTTGCAGGATGACCGGCGGCGTACGGATCGGCGCGGAGGAGAACGGGAAGCTGATCGCGGGGCTGGACGCCTGCGTCACCGCGTTCAGGATCCTGTATGTATCCACCGTGTTCGTTGACGAGGCATACCGAAGAAAGGGCGTCGGATCGCGGCTGATCCGCGAGATGGAGAAGCGGGCCGCCGGGATGGGAGTTACCGTGATCCGCCTCGACACGTTCGGCTGGCAGGGGAAGGAATTCTACGAAGCGATGGGTTATGAATGCGCCGGACATTACGAAATCGCAGGGGAAGGCTGGTCGGAATACTTCTTTCTGAAAAGGCTGAATCCGGAAGAGACGGGGAACGCCGCGGGCGGGCAGTCAAAAGACGGAGTCTTTTGACAGTCCGGGCGGGCTTCTGCTATACTGCGTGCGGCGGAGGAAGGGAAGGCGTTCCCTCCCTGCATCCGGATCATGTCGGAATCCTGTCGGGAGGTGGAACAATCATGAAAAAAGTGTCCGCGCTGCTGCTCAGCCTGCTTCTGTCCGCGTTCTGCGCGGCCAGTGCCGGAAGCGCCGCGGCGGAAGAGGATTCTTCCGCCTGCGGATACCGGAGATACGCCGCGATGACTCCGGAGGAGATCGTCGCGGAGCTGACCCTGGAGCAGAAGGCCGCCCAGATGGTTCAGCCTTTTGTTTACAGGATCCATGAGAAAGACATGCAGGACGGTTGTTACGGGAGCATATACGGAGATATGGGGGCGCTTCTCTCCGTACAGTGGCGAAGTCTGATCGACGGTTACCAGCGGGCGGCCCTCGCTTCCGGATCGGGAATTCCGTTCATTTACGCTCAGGACGACGTTCACGGCGTGGGCTACTGTATGGAAGCGGTATATTTTCCGCAGAATATCGGCCTGGGCGCCGCCAACGACGAGGAACTCGTTTATCAGGCCGGGCTGATCACCGCCGACGAGGCGAAACTCTGTCACATGCTGTGGAATCTGTATCCCTGCGTGGCGCAGGCCGCCGACCCCAGATGGGGAAGAACCTACGAGTGCTACGGATCGGATCTCGATACCGTCGCGAGGCTCGGCGCGGCATACACCCGGGGGCTGATTGACGGAGGACTGGTCGCGTGCGCGAAGCACTACCTCGGGGACGGAAACGCCGTTTTCGGAACCGGTGAACAGAGCGGTTATCCCCGTCTTATCGACCGGGGGGACGCCGTTCTTTCCGAAGAAGAGATCCGGGGGCTTCTCGGGGTCTATCAGGCGCAGATCGACGCAGGCGTCCAGACAGTCATGGTCAGTTATTCTTCTCTGAACGGCGTGAAGATGCACGAGAACGGGGAATACATACGGAAGCTCAGGGATGAAATGGGCTTTGAGGGAGTCGTCGTAAGCGACAGCGAGGGTCTTCACGGCACTTCTCCCGAAACGTTCGAGGAGCAGATCATTACCGGAATCAACTGCGGCATCGATCTGCTCATGGAAGGCGAAAGATACGCGGAAGCCGCGGATATCATTGTCCGCGCGGTAAACGGCGGAAGAATCGCCGCGGAAAGGATCGACGAGGCCGCCGCGAGGATCATCCGGATGAAGAAGGATGCCGGGCTCTTTGACGATCCCTTCTGCGAGAGGATCACGACCGTTCAGCGGGAACCCGGTTCGAAGGAATACCGGGCCGTCGCCGAAAAGCTGGTCGAGAAAAGCCTCGTCCTGATTAAGAATGAGAACGGGACGCTGCCGCTGAAAAAGGGCATGAAAGTCTATGTCACGGGTCCCGCG
Source organism: uncultured Eubacteriales bacterium (assembly GCA_900321945.1). Next base: position 3,913 of record ONXY01000524.1, read on the forward strand.
GCCGACAACGCGGCGGCGCAGTGCGGCGGGTGGACGATCGGCTGGGTGAAGAGCCCGCTCTCTTCCATTCCCGGCGTCACAACCATCCGCGGAGCTTTCAGGAAATACGCCGAAGACTACGGCATCGAAGTCATAACGGACCGGGAGCAGGCGCGGAACGCCGACGTGGTGATCCTGTGCGTCGGCGAGGAGGCGTATGCCGAGTGGTACGGCGACGCGGAGGATCCCTCGCTCTGCGGAGCGCTCGGCCTGAAGGGAAACAGGAAAGCGATCGACGAGGTCAGGGCGCTCGGCAAACCCACCGTAACGTGTATTGTCGCGGGCAGGCAGGTCATCCTCGATCAGGACGACTGCGGTCACTGGGACAGCATCGTCATGTGCTATCTGCCGGGATCCGAAGGCAGAGGAATCCTGAACGTTCTCTGCGGCGCGTCTGACTTTACCGGAAGGCTGCCCGAGCCGTGGTACGGATCGGTTGACCAGATCGGCACGGACGAGTGCTTCCTGCCACGCGGATACGGTCTGTCATACGGCGGCTGAATCCCGTTTCACCTGAAGCCGGTCTCTGTTCCCGCGGCGCCCCGCGGCGGAAAGAAAGCGGAATCCGTCTTCCCCGTTTCAGGCGGAAGGCTTCCGGACGGGCGGCTGATCCGGCCGGTGCTCCCCGATGATCTTCTCCATCCAGATCATGTTGTACCAGCGGCCGAACTTGTATCCGCATCTGTGAAACACGCCCGCCCTGACGTAACCGAGATGCGCGTGGAAATTCTCGCTGTCGGCCGTAAGATACTCGTCCTCCTTCTCCGGACAGCTGATACAGGCGTACAGGTTGAGAATCCCCATTTTTCCGAGTTCCGTTTCCAGCGCTTCGTACAGCTTCCGCCCGAGTCCGCTTTTCCGCGCCTGCCGGTCTATGTAGATGGTCGTCTCGCAGGACCAGCCGTAAGCCGCTCTGTCCTTAAAAGTCCCGGCGTACGCGTAGCCCTGTATCTTTCCGTCCGCCAGAATGACCAGCCAGGGATAGCGCGCCGTCGTCCTGATCATCCGCTCCCGGAACTCGCCGGGCGTCGGGATATCGTATTCGAACGTGACAGCCGTCTGCCTGACGTAATATCCGTAGATCTCCAGCAGCCGTTCGGCGTCTGTCATTTCAGCGTGCCTGATTTCGATCATGGCGAACCCTCCCCCGTAAACCGCTTCCGGTCTGTATCCCGTTCCGGCGGTTCCTCCGACGGAATCCCGTCCGGACGGCTTCGCTCCGCGTTTCCCTTTCGGATAACGGAGCCGTTTCCGGATCCAATCATATCATAAACTTCCGGAATCCGGTACCGTCGTTCTGCCCGCAGCCGGATGTAAAAGGAGGCCGCTCATTGTGATCATACCGTTTTTTCTGTTTCTTGCCGCGGCGTCGGCGTTTGTCGTCTCCGCCGCCCGCGCGGAAGGCGGGATCGACTATCTCGCGCTGGTCAACAGGCTCCGCCCTCTGCCGGAAGGCTGGGAGAGCGCCCTTGAAACCGTGACCGTCGTCAATCCGCTGGGAGAGAGGGTGGAAGTCGAGAAAAAGACCTTCGAAGCGTATACGCGGCTCAGGGCCGATCTGGAAAAGAAAGAAGGGATCTTTCCCGTGCTGGATTCCGGACGCCGCACCGTCGCCGCGCAGCGGGAGATCATGGACCGTTTCACGGAGAAGTACGGCGCGGACTACGCGGCGAAGACCGTCGCTCCTCCGGGTTTCTCGGAACATCACACGGGTCTTGCTCTGGACGTCTGCTTCAGGGTAAGAAACGTCGACGGCTCTTTCTCCGAGGCGTACAGCAACGAGGACATGACCCGGCCGGAATACGAACGGGTCTGGGCCAGGATTCACGCCAGGCTGGCGGATTACGGCTTTATCCTGCGGTATCCGAAGGGAAAGGAGCATATCACCGGCTACGGCTACGAGCCCTGGCATATCCGCTATGTCGGCAGCGCGGAAACGGCGAGGGAGATCATGGCGCGGCCCGGCATGACGCTGGAGGTCTGGCTCGGAGCCGCCGCCGATACGGATCCGGCCGTCGATTACGGAACCTCCGCGCTGTATACCCGGGAAGAGCTGGAAGCGGCTGTGGTGCAGATCAAATGCAGGTTTGCCGCCTTTTCCGGCTGCAGGCTCATTTCCCTGCGCTATGCCGGGGATCCCGGAGAAGCCGGAGAAGCCCCGAAGCTGACAAGCGCACCGGGCGGGAAGGAAGAGCCGGTTCAGACCGTGACGTTCCTCAGCCGCTTCCGTTCCCCGGTTCATCCGGACGCGGGTTCTCCCCGGGAACCCGGCAGGGAATATACGGACTGTGAATGGCGTCTGTCGCGTACCGCGGGGGGAGGCTGGCGGCTGCTGACCTGAGAACGCGCTTTTCCGCCGCCCGTCCCCCGCCGTCCGGCAGTCCCCTCTTCTTCCCGCCGCGCTGCAAAAAAAAAACGGACGCCGGAACGGCGTCCGCGGGAAAACGGGGAAACGGATCAGAAGCGCATGCGCTCCTCGATCCAGGCGCGTACCTCTTTCAGCGGAACGCGGACCTGCTCCATGGTATCCCGGTCGCGGATGGTGACGGACTGCGTCTCCTCCGTCTCGAAGTCCACGCAGATGCTGAAGGGCGTTCCGATCTCATCCTGCCGGCGGTAGCGCTTGCCGATGGAACCGGTTTCGTCGTACTCGACGGGGAAGTATCTGCAGAGATCGGCATGGATTTCGGAAGCGAGCGCGCCGAGCTTGTTCTTCTGCAGAGGCAGCACCGCGGCCTTGTAGGGGGCC
>ONXY01000258.1 GCA_900321945.1 uncultured Eubacteriales bacterium
ATCAGGGCCAGCTTTTTCCAGCCCTTCTCCATCGCCATCTTCACCACCTGCACCGCCTGTTCCCGGGTGTTGGTGGAAACGTCCTCGTGGATCAGATCCTCCTCCGGAACCCCCGCCTGCAGGATATACGGCCGGACCTCCTCAAAGGGGAAGCTGCCGTAATCCTTGTCGATGATGTTCCCGCTGAAGACGATCTTCGCAACCTTCCCCTGGTTGTACAGGTCCACGGCCTTGTTGAAGCGGAACAGCCCGTCCCCCTCCAGCAGGATCGCCGCGTCGGATTTCGTGAGGCAGTCGTTGTCCACGATCGCCATAATGGTTTCTCTGTCTGTAATCATTCGCTCTTCTCCAATGTTCATTCCGGATGTATCCGGATCATTCCGCCGTGTTTTCGGCAGCGCTCTTCTCTTTTTTGCTGCTGCGCCGCGGTTTTACCCGGCCTCCCGTAACGATTTTCAGCAGGGGCGGGCACACCGCGCTCAGCAGCAGCCACACGGCCGCCGCCAGCAGGACCGACACCGGCACCATCACCAGCCGCCCGGCAAGGTTGGCCGCCCAGGTCTCCGGGGTAATCTTCAGCACCAGGTTCCGGATCCACGGCGTGAAATGAACGGTGGGGTAGCCGTGGATGGCGTACACCAGGAAAGACAGCCCGAACAGTTCCCGGATCCGCCCCTCCGCCCGCACCGTCGGAAACGCGTGGAGCATGAGGATGGGCAGGACGCAGTATACCGTCTCCGCGAAGAATTCCTCCACGAAGGGGTTGATCATCATCGCGCCCAGCAGGATCAGGACGCAGCCGGTAAAGGGATTGTAATCCCGGTCCTGCGCCCGGATGCCGAAATAGCTGCCCGTCAGGTAGGCCGGCAGGTAGTTGATGATGCTGCGGACATACCCGAAGGTCAGAAAGTGGTAAACGAAGGAGCCCTTGAACAGGTCGTTCCAGTAGATGATCCCGGCCAGCAGCAGAAGCAGGATCCCCCCGCCCCACGGCCTTTTCCACTTCAGAAGCAGATACGGCACCGGGGAAATCACCGCGAGCAGGAAGATCGCGTACATATACCAGAGCGGGCCGATGGGGGGCCATTTCTGCAGCAGGAAAATATTGCTGAGCACGCGTCCCGGATCCCGCAGGAGTGATCCGTTCAGGATTCCGGCCGCCAGTTCCCATACAAGGAAGGGAATCAGCAGCGAAAAAACCCTACGCTTTACCTTGCCTGCCCAGGACTTCAGGCCGTAATCCCGGTAAAGCAGGAAGCCGCTCAGGGAAAAGAACCAGCACAGCGCCAGCCTCGACAGGATACTGAAGAAATTGTTGACTCCCCAGAAAACGGTTTCGTCCCATGCGGAGATCGGCTCCAGTTCGCCGTCGTAGCAGTGGAAAGCCACGATCACGCAGGCCATGAGAAAACTGACAAAGGGAATCCTTCGGCTGATTTTCTGATCCAAACGCAACGCCTCCGGTGCGGAAAATCTTCAGAAATTACAGGTCTTCCCAGAAGATGGGATCCCTTGCCGGGATATCCTTGTTGACCGTCTTGCCGATGAGGGTCTTCCGGAACTTCGGCGGAATGCCCAGGGCCGGGCGCAGCACGTCCAGGTCCTCCTCGGTGATGACCTGGCCCTTCTTCAGGTCCCGCTTCGCATACAGGCAGCGGCGCTGCACATAGACGGTCTCGCTTTCCTCGGCGACAACTTCCTTGCGGGTGCTGCCCATGGCGCGTTCCACTTCGCGGATGGAGTCCACCATGAACCGGAACTCCGCCGGCTCCATGGAATGCGGATGGTCCGGTCCCTTGTCGTGCTTGTTCAGGGTGAAGTGCTTCTCGATCACCCGGCCGCCCAGCACCACGGAGGCCAGCGCCACCACATGCCCCGGGGAATGGTCGGAATAGCCGGTGAGGCAGTCAAAGGCGCTCTGGTAGGTCTTCAGCACGTTCACGTTGGCGCTGTCGATCTTCGAGGGATAGTTGGTGATGCACTGCATCAGCACCAGGTCCC
>ONXY01000307.1 GCA_900321945.1 uncultured Eubacteriales bacterium
CAGTGCCGATGGTACTTGGCTGGAGACGGCCCGGGAGAGTAGGTCGCTGCCGGATTCCATATTCCTCAGTAGCTCAATGGCAGAGCACCCGGCTGTTAACCGGGTTGTTGTAGGTTCGAGCCCTACCTGGGGAGCCAAGAAGACCGCTCAGATTGAGCGGTCTTTTTTCATGCGGACATACGGATTCCGGTCCGGACGGTTTTCATGAGAACACGGCTTGATTTAATCCGCTTCCGGTATTAACATGGTAGCGCCGCGGATACGGGTTTCCGTGCCGCGCGGGGCTGCCGGAGAGCGTCCGCCGCGGCGGACGGAACCGGACGGTACGGAAATAAAAAAGGAGAGACGGTTTGAAGGACGGGTGGAAGAAAGCGGGACACCTTATGCTCCGCGCGCTGGGAGGCGCGCTTTCCCTGGCGCTGCTGGCGGGGCTTTATTTCGCGCTGATCATCGGGCAGCCGCAGCGGGAAGAGGAGAAGGAGATCAGGCCTCAGCCGCTGCTGACCGCTTCCCCGGCTGTCAGCATACAGAACGAGGGAGAACTGCGGGCGCTGGTGGCGTCCTTTCCGGCTCCCGTGATGAGCTTTATGAGCGGCTCCGGGATGATTTTCGTCTCCGGCACCTCGACGGACGCGGCCTGGAAGGGAAAGTTCGGACGGGTGGCCTCGCTGTACTGGCAGACGCCGGACGGAGAACCCATGATTCTCCAGAGCATTTATCCTGCGGAAGCGCTGGATCTGATGGGGAAAAAGGATTATTCCTTCAGCGGCGCGGACGGGCCCGCGCTTTTCGGCCGGACCTCCGTACGGATGGAGAACGGGGATACCGTCCGCCTGCATGTTCAGGCAGAGGGTCAGGGGCTGTACGTGATGACGGTTCCGAAAAGCCTCGGAGGCTCCCTGAGCGATATTTCCCGGTCTGTTCAGCTGTTCGTGGCGGAATGACCGGCAGCGGACGAAAACACCGGCCGGGCAGCCGGTGTTTTTTGCGGCATGACCCGCCCCGGCGGGCGGAAGCGGGCGCGGATTCCGGCGGAATACGGAACCGCGCGGGAAAAAGCTTCCGGCGTTTCCGGTTCCGCCGCGGGATCAGCGGCAGGATTCCATTTCCCGGCGCAGGGCGGCGGCGATATCGGAAAACTCCTCCGGGGCGATTTTGAGCACCTCCCGGTCAAAGGTGAACAGGCCGTTGGTTTCGTCCTCCACATCGGAGACCTGTGTGTAGACTGTGCCGCAGAGTCCCCGGCGGATCAGGGGCAGAACCTGATTCAGGTACAGGCCGCGGAGATCCCGAAGGAAGGTTTCCCGGTCCGTATATTTCCGGTATCCGTAGGTCTTTTCCTGATTGAAGCTGTGTTCCGGGATTTTGAGGGACCAGCCGCCGATCTCCGAGAGCAGCAGCGGAAGCCCGGTTTTTCCGGCATGAAGCTTCTGAAAATAGATATGCAGGCTTTCCACGTCGGTTTTTTTCGGACGAAACCAGCCGGACGCGCTGTCTACGGGACGGCTGCCGTCCAGGGATTTCAGCCGGTCGTAGGCCCTGTCCGCGAGAAACTGCCCCCACCCCTCGTTGAATATTGTCCAGAGGCAGACGCAGGGGTGGTTTCCGAGCAGGCGGACCGTCGCGTCCATGGCGGACAGGAAATTCTCCCGCAGCGCGGGATTCCGGTGAAGCCGGGAATCGTTCCGCCGGACGAAGCCGGCGGTGGGCAGAAGGGTATCCCGGAGAAAGCTGTATTCCCCGCAGCTGACCATGTCCTGAAAAACGATCATTCCCAGACGGTCGCATTCGTAATAAAACCGTTCGGGCTCAATTTTGATATGCTTCCGGAGCGTGTTGAATCCCAGCGCCTTCATGGCCAGGATGTCGCGTTTGAAAGCCTCCGGATCCGCGGGCGTGTAAAGGCCGTCGCTCCAGTATCCCTGATCCAGCAGGCCGTGAAAGAAATAAGGCTTTCCGTTCAGGCAGATCCGGGGCAGGCCGCCGGACCGGCGGACGGAAACGGTTCTGAGCGCGAAATAGGATTCCACCCGGTCCTCCCCCGAGGCGAGGGCGAAACGATACAGAAAAGGATCCTCCGGACTCCAGGGATGAGGCGCGTCGAAGGAGAGCCTGACCCGCCCGTCCCGCAGAGGATAGTCCCGCCCGTCCAGGGTCAGGACGCCGTCCTCCGCTCCCTCCGCGCGGATCTCGGCCCAGTCGGCGCCGCAGGTTACGCTGAGGCTCCGGACGCGGTTTTCCGGCACCGGTTCCAGCCATACGGTCTGCCAGATGCCGGAGACCGGCGTATACCACATGCCGCCCCGGTTCATCTTCTGCTTTCCCAGGGGATGATCCGGGGACAGATCGTTGACGGCGTAAACCGCCAGCTCGTTTTCTCCGGGCCGGAGCAGATCCGTGACGTCGGCGGAGAAAGGAAGATATCCGTTTTCCGAGCGGACGGCGGGAGAGCCGTTGACCCGGACGTCCGCCGTGCGGGAAACCGCGCCGAAATGCAGCAGGACGCGCCGGTTCCGCCAGGAATCCGGGACGGAAAAGGTCCGGCGGTATTCCATCCGGACGCCGCCGGCCGGGGAGTTCCCGATCCCGGACAGAAGGCTTTCCGGACAGAAGGGAACCAGGATTTCACCGGAGACGTCTCCCGCCGTATACCGCCACGGGCCGTTCAGACAGAGCCAGTCCGGACGGACGAGACGGGGACGGGGATAGGCGTTCCAGGGCATGCCGGAGAGCGCTTTTCCGGCGCCGGTCGGTAATTCTCTCAAAGACGAAGCCCCCTTGCGCACGCTGTGTCCCGATTATATCACGCGCGGCCTCAAAACTGAACTGGAACCGGAAAAACGGAGGAATATATTTCAGAATTGTTTCGCAGAAGGGGCAAAACGGAATAAACTCTTGAAGAAAAAGTAAAAATGCGGTAAAATATGATCGTTACGGAGGGATGACGCATGAACGGCAGAAAGCTTCTCTGCGCCGCTCTGTCGGCGTTTTTTATCCGGGCGGCGGCGATACCGGCCTCCTGTGAGGCGCCGGCGTCCGCGGGACCGGAAGGGCCGGAAACGGCCGCCGCGGCGGACGCGTCCATGGACTGGTTCGAGGAAAAGGGGCTGACGCTGGGAGAGAGCAGCGTCGCCTATCCGGCTCTGCGGGAAAACACGGTGTCCGGAGAGCTGCGGGAGACTGTCAACAGCCGGATTCTGGAAGACGGAGGGATCCGGGATTACGTGACGCGGGTGAGCCAGCTGATTTCCGGAGGAAAGCTGAAGGTTTCCTGGCGCGGATGCGTGCTGGGGCCTGTTTTTTCCTTCGCGGTTTCCGCGGAAGGCGCGGTCGCGACGCCGAGGAACACGTTTGTCTGGACGGGGGGAAACATTGATCTGCGCGACGGGCGCGAGATCGGCTGGGATGATCTCTTCACCGCGCCCGATGAGGCTCTGAAGGCCGTGGAGGCCTATCTGGAGGACGAAGTGGAGCCGGAGCTCAGCGCCTATCTGCTGAACAGCCGGACGCTGCCCGTTCCGGAGCTGTTCCGGATCACGGAGCGCGGCGTGATCCTGATGTATCCCGTCGATCAGCTGTGCACGCTCAGCGACCGGGCGGGGGATATCCTGATTCCCTGGAGCGTGACGGAACCCTGGCTGAACCGGGCGGAAGACGGCGTTCCGGCGGCCGCGGGTATTACGGACTGGCTGGAGACCGCGGCGGACGCGCCGGAGGAGGAGATTCGGAGAAACGCGGAGCGGATCCGCGCGGCCGTGGAGGACGGCTCGGTTCCGGGGATCCCGGTAAAGCTGGGGGACAGCCTTCAGGCGCTGACGGACGAATGGCGTCTGCTGATCGACCCGGACGTGTATCTCCTCGGGCGGATGTTCTCTCTGGAAGGCGCCTGCTTCAGGGGCGTTTTCCTGACGACCGATTTCCTCAGCGAAAGCTGGGAGAACAGCGTGGTGGACGGAATCCGGGCGGATCTGGGCAGCCTTTACGGCCTGACGGTGGGAAAGACGACCCGGGAGGCCTGGATCCGGGCGCTGGGGGAGCCGGAATACACCGCGGAGCTGGATGAAGAGCAGGCGGAGTCGTACAGAACGGTTCCCGGAAACCGGGACTATTATTCTTTCGGAGGCCGGCGCCTGGTGCTTCAGGCGGACTCCGAAGGTGTGCTGGCGAGTTTTATTCTGTCGGAATAAAGCCGCGGATACAGGAAAGAGACGGAGGAAACAGATGGCTCAGAGGAGCAGTAAGCGGCAGCCGGTATATTCCGCGGACGCGCTGGCGCTGCGGTATTTGGCGGGGCTGGTGCTCGTCGCCCTGGGTGTAATGATGTTCCTGGCTGTGGAAATGCGCATGACCGGGAATATTTTTGCCGTCCTCCGGCAGGTCTGTTTCGGCCTTGCGGGCGGCCTTGCGCCGGTTCTGCCCGCGCTGCCGGTCTGGGCCGGCGTGCTTGTGATCTGGTCCAGCCAGCGGAAAGCGCCGGCCCGGCCGTTCGCTTTCGCGGCAATGGCCTTTCTGGGCGTGTGCGCGTTCGTGGTGCTGGTGACCCGTATCGGCAGCGAGGAATATCTGGCTCTTCTGGCCCGGAACTCGGACGGAAGCTGGGGCGGCGTGATTCACCGGGGATATGTGCAGAGCGTTCAGATGAAAGCCAGCGGCGGCGTTCTGGGCGTGATTCTCGCGTATCCTTTCTGGACCCTTCTGGGGACGGTGCTGGGCGCGGTCATTGTTTTTCTGCTGACGGCGTTCTGCGCGCTGCTGGTTTTCGGCCTGACGCCGGGGCGGATCCGGGATCTGGCCGCGGGAAAGACGGTTCTGCGCTGGGGAAGGAAGCCGAAGGATCAGGAGGAAATGGATCAGCGGCAGATCGCCTTCCAGCAGGAACAGGAGCGCCGGCGGCAGGAAGAGGCTCAGCGGCAGGCGTATATTCTTCAGCAGGAAGCCGCGGCCCGGGATGCGCAGCAGTCGGCCCGCTGGCAGCGGCAGAATCCTCAGGACGGATACCCGATGCCCGGATATCCGCAGCAGGTCCCGGGAGGAACGGCCCCGCAGCCTGTGTCAAACTGGCCCGGGACGGGAATGGGCGCCGCGATGAATACGGGTGTCGCGGACTTGCTGGATCAGGCGGGAAATCAGTCCGTTCCGGCGGACGGGTCCCGGCGCAGCCGTATTTTTGAGGGCGGGCAGGAGAAGGAAACGCCCCGCCGCCAGAGCCGCATTTTCGGCGGGAGAAAGAACCGGGACGACGGGCTCAGCGACCTTTCCGCCGAGGAAAAGAAACAGGAAGGCATGAGCTGGCCGGGAACGGGCCGCCGGCGGATGCCCGGACAGACGGGAAGGACGGTCAGCGGCGCGGAAATCGGGCCGGTTTCGACCCAGTGGAACGCGGCGGATCAGGATCCCGCCGTTCAGAGGATTTACAGCGAGGCGGCGGAAAACAGCCGCAGGAAACCGAACCGGGAGGAAGATTCCGCAGGATCCGGACAGACGGATGCGCAGACGTCCGCTTTCCGGAACGGGGAGCTCCGGACGGATCCGGAGCGGAACGGCTCCGCCGGCCGCGGCGGCCGGGAAACGCCGTTCTCCCGCGGAGCGGACGCGCGGCGCGATCCGGAGGAGGACGATCTTGCCCGCTGGCGTGAACCGGAAGAAGAGCGGAGGACGCGGGAGCCGGCGGCGGGAGAGGCGCCGGGAAGGCAGTATGACGGCCGCCGGACCCGCGGAGGCGGGACGGCGGGGAACGACGGCTTCGGCGGGGCGCGCCGGACGCCGGGTCCGGAACAGGAAACCACGGCGGCGGGGAATGCCTCCGCCGGCGGGAAAAACGGAAACCGGAGGCCGGAGGAGGAATCCCGTTCCGCGGCGCTGAAAGCCGGGACAGGGCCTTCCACATGGGACGAACAGGCGGCCGCGGCGCAGGAAGCGGCCGGGGGGAACGGAGAGACCGTCTCCGGCGGGAAACCCCCGGCGGTGAAGGTCCCCGCCGGCCGGCGGACGATCAAAAATCCCACCTGGGAACCGGAGCTGAAAGGCGTGGAGCCCGGAGAGCCGGAACCGGAGGAGGAATTCTGGGAGCCGACGCCCTATTACGCGCCTCCCATCACCGATCTGAAAAAACCGGAAATCAGCGTTCTGGACACCTCGGCGGAGGACGGGGAGCGTTCCGTCCGTCTGGAAGAGACGCTGGCCAACTTCAGGGTGCAGGCCCGGGTAAAGCACGTGACCCACGGTCCGGCGATCTCCCGCTTTGAGATCGAGCTGGCCCCGGGAACGAAAGTGGGCAAGGTGTCGGAGCTTGAGAAGGACATCGCCTACGGCATGCAGGCCACTTCCGTCCGCATCGAGGCGCCGATTCCCGGAAAGAGCCTGGTGGGCGTGGAGGTGCCGAATCCCGCGAGAGCCACCGTGACGCTGCGGGAGGTGCTGGAAAGCCCGGTGATGCAGAACGCGAAATCCATTCTGACCGTGGCGCTCGGCAAGGATATCGCCGGCGTTCCGGTGATCTGCGATCTGGCGAAAATGCCCCATATGCTGATCGCCGGCGCGACGGGAAGCGGCAAGTCCGTCTGCATCAACACGATCATCAACAGCCTTCTTTTCAGGGCGGGTCCGGATGAGGTCAAGCTGATCCTGGTGGATCCGAAGGTCGTGGAGCTGCAGTGCTACAACGGTATTCCGCATCTGCTGCTGCCGGTCGTGAACGATCCGCACAAGGCGGCGGCCGCGCTGGCCTGGGCCGTGGCGGAGATGATGGAACGGTACGACCGGTTTTCGGAGAAGAACGTCCGGAATCTGGACGGCTACAACGGGGCGCTGAAGCCGGGCGAGAAGCCCATGCCGCGGATCGTGATCATCATCGACGAGCTCGCGGACCTGATGATGGTCTGCAAAAAGGACGTGGAAGAATATATCTGCCGGCTGACGCAGCTGGCCAGAGCGGCGGGCATTCATCTGATCGTCGCGACCCAGCGGCCCTCGGTGGACGTGATCACCGGCCTGATCAAGGCCAATATTCCCAGCCGGATCGCCTTTAAA
>ONXY01000034.1 GCA_900321945.1 uncultured Eubacteriales bacterium
CCTCCAGTTCGGAGAGCTCGTGGTAATGGGTGGCGAACAGCGTCTTCGCTCCGATTTTTTCCCGGTCCGCGATATATTCCACGACGGCCCAGGCGATGGCAAGGCCGTCGAAGGTGCTCGTTCCCCTGCCGATCTCGTCCAGAATGATCAGGGAGGAGGCGGTGGCGTTCCGGAGAATATGGGCGGTCTCGCTCATCTCCACCATGAAGGTGCTCTGGCCGCTGGCCAGATCGTCCGATGCTCCGACGCGGGTGAAGATCCGGTCGCAGACCGGCAGCCTGGCCTCCTTCGCCGGAACGAAGGATCCGGTCTGGGCCATCAGGCAGATCAGGGCGACCTGCCGCATATAGGTGCTCTTTCCGGCCATGTTCGGGCCGGTGATGATCATCATGCGGTTTTCCGCCTGATCCATCACGGTGTCGTTCGGTACGAAGGCGCCGGCGTCAAGGCTCTGCTCCACCACCGGGTGCCTTCCCTCAAGAATCTGCAGGCTTCCGTCCTCCGTCATTTCAGGCCGGACGTAGCGGTACTCCGCCGCGGCGCGGCTCAGACTCTGGTAGACGTCCAGCCGCTTCAGAGCGGCGCAGGTTTTCTGTATCCTGTCGATGCAGGCGGCGATCCGGTCCCTGATCCCGTTGAAGAGCTGCAGCTCAAGCCGCACGCTCTGCTCCTGGGCGCCGACGATTTTCTGCTCGGTCTCCTTCAGCTCGGGGGTCATGTACCGCTCGGCGTTGGTCATGGTCTGCTTCCGGGTATAGCGGTCCGGAACCAGGGAGAGGTTGCTCTTCGTCACCTCGATATAGTAGCCGAAGACGCGGTTGTACTGAATCCGGAGATTTTTGATGCCGGTCAGTTCTCTCTCCCGCTGCTCCAGGTCCAGGATCCACTGCTTTCCGCTCGTCTGGGCCTCCCGGTACTCGTCCAGCAGCGCGTTGTACCCGTCCCGGATGATCCCGCCCTCCGTGATGACCAGCGGCGCGTCCGGATGGACCGCCCGGTCCAGCAGCTCCGTCAGATCCTCCAGCGGATCCAGGCTTTCCCGGATTTCCGTCATCTCCCCGGTCCGGGCGCCCTCCAGCAGGCTCCGGAGCCCCGGAACCTTCTTCAGGCTTTCCGAAAGCGCCAGGCAGTCCCGCGCGTTCAGGCTCCGGTAGGCCACCTTGCTCAGCAGCCGCTCGAGATCATAGACGCCGGTCAGCCCCTCCTGAACCGCCGCCCGGAGTACGGGCTGATCCGTCAGCTCCTCCACGGCGTCGTGGCGGCGCAGAATCTCCGCCCGGTCCAGAAGCGGCTGCTCGATCCAGCTCCGGAGGAGCCTGCCGCCCATGGCGGTCGCCGTTTTGTCCAGCAGCCCCAGCAGCGTGCCCTTTTTCCCTTTCCCGCGCAGCGGTTCCGTCAGCTCCAGATTCCTCCGGGTGCTCTGGTCCAGGAGCATAATCCTGCCGTTATCCGCGAACCGGATTGTCCGGATATGTTCCAGGGCGTTTTTCTGAGTTTCCCGCAGATACCGCGTCAGCGCTCCGGCCGCGCAGGCCGCCGCCCGGTGCCCATCCAGGCCCAGAGGGGTCAGACCGGAAAGATGAAACTGATCCTTCAGGCTTTCCTCCGCGTTTTTCGGCTGAAACCAGGAGGCCGGCTGGCGGCTGCCGGGAGGCGGCTCCAGGCCGGTCAGCTCCCGAAGGCGGACCGGGTCGTTCGTGATCACCTCTCGCGCGCCGATCCGTCCGATTTCCGGCCGCAGAGCGTTCCGCTCCGGTTCGGACACGCAGAATTCCCCCGTGCTGACGTCCGCGAAGGCGAGACCCGTCTCCTGTCCGCTGACATATACGCAGAGCAGGAAATTGTTCGCCTTCTCGTCCAGCATGGAGGGATCGGTCAGCGTTCCGGCGGTGATGACCCGCACCACGTCCCTTTCAACCAGCCCCTTCGCCAGAGCCGGATCCTCCAGCTGCTCGCAGACGGCGACCCGGTAGCCCTTTTCGATCAGCCTTTCCACGTAGGTGTTCAGCGCGTGATACGGCACGCCGCACATCGGAGCGCGCTCCTCCAGACCGCAGTCCCTCCCGGTGAGGGTCAGTTCCAGCTCCCGGCTGGCCGTCTTCGCGTCCTCAAAGAAAAGCTCGTAGAAATCCCCCAGCCGGAACAGCAGCAGGCAGTCCGGATACTGATCGTGAATCCGGAGATACTGCTGCATCATCGGAGATAATGCCATGGTTTCCTCTTTCTGTCCCTCCCGCGGCCGGCTTTCCGCCGGGCGCGGGTTTCATCCGCCGTCCGCCGATCGGGGCGGCGCTTTTTCCCGTCGTCTCCGCCGCGTCAGCCGCAGCCGCCGCAGCTCCCGCAGTCCCCGGAGCAGCCGATATCGATATCGTCTTCCCGGATCTCGCCGGTGATCACCACGCGCAGAATCCGGTTCACGTTGTTCATCATCTCCGCGAATTCCTTCCGGCCGGCCTTCAGCGCGGCTACCTTCCCGTTGGCGTTCATCTTTCTTTCGGCTTCCGCCATCTCCGCGCTGGCCCGTTTCAGCTCCCCGGGGTCCATTCCCTTTTCCGTCAGCAGATCCTCCACCCGCTGACGTTTCCGCATCAGGGCGTTCACGGCCTCCGCCGCGTCGGGGTCCTCCTCCACGGCTTTCTCCAGCTCCTTCATTTTCCGGTACACGTCGCTGGCCGCGACCGCGTCTGCCAGCTCCTGAGCCTTCTGCATCACGTTTTTCATAACAGATTCAGATCCTTTCCGCCGTCAGCGTGTTGTTCTTGATTCCGGTCACGCGGCAGGGCACAATCCTGCCGATATCCTGTTCGTTCCCCGGCAGCGTGATGGAAACCGCGTGCCGGCCCTTTCCGGAAACAGCCCGGTCGCTCCGGCGGCTGAGGCCCTCGGTCAGTACCTCCTCCTCCATGCCGATGAAGCGGCTCAGCGTCTCCTTCTGCAGCTCCTCCTGCAGCGCGATCAGGCGCTGGATCCGGTCCTTCGAGACTGCCTCCGGAATCTGGTCCGGCATCTCCGCGGCCCTCGTTCCGACCCGGGGAGAATAGACAAAGGTAAACGCGCTGTCGTAACGGACCTCCCGTACGAGGCTCAGTGTGTCCTCAAACTGTTCTTCCGTTTCCCCGGGGAAGCCGACGATAATGTCCGTGCTCAGTCCGATTCCCGGTACCGAGGCGCGGAGCCGGTTCACCCGGTCCAGATACTGCTCCCGCGTATAGTGCCGGTTCATTCTCCTCAGTATTTCGTCGTTTCCGCTCTGAACCGGAAGATGAAACTGGGGCAGAATATGCTTTCCGCCGGCCATGACGTCGATCAGCCGGTCGCTGAGGTCTTTCGGATGGCTGGTCATGAAGCGGATTCTCGGAATTCCGGTACCGTCCAGTCTGCGCAGCAGCTCCGCGAAATCCACGGGCTCCGCCAGGCCGCGGCCGTAGCTGTTCACGTTCTGGCCCAGCAGCATGATCTCCTTCACGCCGCTCTCCGCGAGCGCCTCCGCCTCGCGGAGAATATCGTCCGGATGTCTGCTGCGTTCCCGCCCGCGCACGTAGGGCACGATGCAGAAGGAGCAGAAATTGTCGCAGCCGTACATGATGGTCACATAGGCTGAATCGTTCCGCAGCCTTCGGACCGGCAGCCCCTCGGCGATCACGTCCTCCTTCGCGACGCGGACCACGCTCCGGCTGCTGTTCAGCGCCTGATGCATAAGCTCCGGAAGCCGGTGCAGGTTCGCCGTGCCGAAGGCAAGGTCAATGAAGGGATACTGCTTCAGAATCTTCTCCGCCATGCCCGGCTCCTGAATCATGCAGCCGCAGACGGCGATCACCAGTTCCGGACGGGTCTTCCGGACCTCCTTCAGCCAGGTTACGTTGCCGAGCGCCCTCCGCTCCGCATTGTCCCGGACGCAGCAGGTGTTGAAGATAACGAAGTCCGCCTCCTCCCGGGTCTC
>ONXY01000118.1 GCA_900321945.1 uncultured Eubacteriales bacterium
CACCGGACGCTGCAGGCTGCTGGTCGTGACCGGCTGTCTGGCCCAGCGTTACGAAAAGGACCTGCTGAAGGAGATTCCGGAGATCGACCTGCTGCTCGGCGTCAATCAGTACCGTACGCTGGCGGATCAGATCGGAAAGGCGCTCGAAGGTCAGCGCGTTCACGTCTGTCAGGACGACTATTCCTACTTTGAACAGGACCGGGTGCTGACGACTCCCTCCTACTCCGCCTATATACGGATCGGGGAAGGGTGTTCCAACCGCTGCACCTTCTGCGCCATCCCCATGATCCGCGGGCCCTACCGCAGCCGGGATGAAGCCGCGGTTCTGAACGAAATCCGCCGGCTTTCGGAAAGAGGCGTCCGGGAGCATATTCTTGTGGCGCAGGACACCACCCGGTGGGGCACGGATCAGGGCGGACATTCCCGGCTGCCCGATCTGATGCGGAAGGCCGCGGAAATTCCAGGTGTGGAATGGCTGCGCGTTCTTTACTGCTACCCGGACGAAACCGGCGAAGAACTGCTGGATCTGCTGGCCGGCACGCCGAATGTCTGCCCGTATCTGGATATCCCGGTTCAGCATATCAATACGCAGATACTGAAGAAAATGCACCGTCTGGGAACCCGGGAGGATATCCTCCGCTGCGTCCGCGGCGCGAAGGACAGAGGCCTTACGGTCCGTACCACGCTGATTACCGGTTTTCCGGGCGAAACGGAGGACCAGTTCCGGGAGCTTCTGGATTTTGTCCGGGAAGCGGAGTTTGACCGGCTCGGCGCTTTCGCTTTTTCTCCGGAGGAAGGCACTCCGGCAGCCCGTATGAAGGATCAGATTCCGGAGGAAATCCGGCAGGAGCGGCTGGACCGTCTGATGAAGCTTCAGGGCGGAATCTCCCTGGAAAAGAACCGGAAACGGATCGGCACGACGGAAAAGGTGCTCGTCACGGACAGGGACGCCGGGAAAACGGCCCTCGGCCGCAGCCGGCATGAAGCTCCGGAAACAGACGGGGAAATTCTGATCCGGCTGAACGGTAAACAGCCGGAGATCGGATCTTTCATTTCTGTCAGAATCACGGAAGCGAAAACTTATGATCTGATTGGAGAAATGATATGAACTGGCCAAACCGACTCAGCGTCATCCGGGTTCTGTGCGTACCGGTTCTGACCGCCCTGCTTTATTCATCCGCCCCCTGGTGCGCCGCGGCGGCTGCCGTCGTCTTTTCACTGGCCTGCGCAACGGACTTTCTGGACGGGTATCTTGCGCGGAAATACAGCCTTGTCACGGATTTCGGAAAGTTTATCGATCCCGTGGCCGACAAGCTGCTCGTGCTTTCCTCCTTTATCATGCTGGTTCAGCTTCAGCTTGTTCCCGCCTGGATGACCGTTCTGATTCTGGCCAGGGAACTGAGCGTGGACGGACTGCGCCTGATCGCGATGACACGGAATCACGTTATCGCCGCAGGTCCTCTCGGAAAGATCAAGACAGCGAGCCAGATGATCTGCATTCTTCTTCTTCTGATTCTGCGGAAGCCGCTGCTTTCAGAATGGTACGGGATTATCCTGACCGTCTGGGTTTCCGGAATCACGCTGTTCAGCGGAGCGGATTATTTCCGTAAAAACGCTTCCCTGTTCCGGTAATTTTCCACCTGTTTTTATCCACAGCCCTGTTAATTTGCTGAAAACTGTGGATTCTTTTACTCCCGTTTTCATCCTGAACCGCGTTTTTCCGGTTTTCGGATCCTTTTTTCGGAGAAAAAAAAGGATTCCGAAACACCGAAATGGAATTGTATCAGGAACGCTGTTGATAAAGGGGAAGAGTTATTCACATTTTTTCCCCCGCGCAGCCCGGCCGGATTCATGACCTTTTCTCCGTTTTCCACCGTTTTCACAGCCTCTGCTACGAATACGGAAGAATATATATATTATATAAACAGATCCCGTTTTCAGAAAAAGCGGACTGAAAGGAAGAGAACCGATGAAATTCACCATGAACACTCAGGACCTGCTGGAAGGGCTGAATATCGTGACCCGCGCTCTCGCGGCGAGACCTGCGAAGCAGATTCTGGACGGCGTCCTGATTTCCGCGGAGGACAACCGGATCAATCTGACATGCTCGGACGGATCTCTTTCCATCGAGTATACCAACGCGGCGGACGTCGCGGAGGAAGGGCAGACGGTTCTTCCCGGGCGTCTGCTGACGGATCTGATCCGCAAGCTTCCCGGCGGCATGGTTGAAATCTCGATGCAGAATCAGCGCCTGGCGCAGATCCGCTGCCAGAAGACAAAAAGCAATCTGTCCGTGATGAACGCCGCGGAATATCCCGAGATCAGCACCCTGAAAACAGGCGTACCGGTAAAAATCCCGCAGAAATCCCTGAAGGATATGATCAGCCGCGTGATCTTCGCCATCGCCACGGATGAAAGCAGACAGATTCTGACGGGCTGTCTGCTGGAGGTCAGCCGGAACGAAGCCCGGATGGTTGCCCTGGACGGATTCAGGCTGGCCATGAAAAAGCTTTTCCAGCCTTTCGATCTTCCGGAAGGAAAGGATATGATCAAAGCGATCATTCCGGGTAAGGTTCTTACCGAACTGAGCAGAATTCTTCCGGAGGATGAATCCTTCTGCACGCTTCTGATGGATCAGGGCAGAATGCAGTGCAACTTCGGAAATATCCGGGTCAGCGCGGTTCTTCTGGCCGGCGAGTATATCGATTACAGAAGAATTCTTCCCGCTTCTTTCACGACGCAGGCGAAAGCGGACCGCAACGCGGTTCAGGACGCTATCGACCGGGCCAGCCTGATGGCGCGCGAGGGGAAAAACAATCTGATCAAAATGAGTTTCCGGCCCGGCGTTCTGAAAATCACCTCCAACGCGGAGATGGGCGACGTGGAAGAGGAGATCGAAGCGGATCTGATCGGAGAAAACATTGATATCGCCTTCAACGCCAAGTATATCATCGACGTTATCCGGAACGTTTCGGAGGAAGAGCTCTTCATGCATTTCAACTCAAACGTGAGTCCCTGCGTGGTTACTCCTTCTTCCGGCGAGGACTTTGTCTATCTGATTCTTCCCGTGCGGATTTTCCAGTAACCGGTCCGGAAAGACGCCGGATTTCGCAGCGCGGCGTCCGCCGCGCTGCTTTCGTATGGAAAGGAAGCCTCCATGGTCATCGAGAGCATTGAACTGAACCGATACCGGAATTATAAACATCTTTCGCTTCGTCCGCACGAAGGAATCAATCTGTTTTACGGAAAAAACGGATCGGGAAAAACGAATCTGCTGGAAGCCGTTCATTACTGCGCGCTCGGGAAAAGCCACCGGATCACGCAGGACGCTCATGCTGTCATGGCCGGGGAAAGTTCGGGATCCTGTTCCGTTTCCGTAAGGGGACGGCTTTCGAAAAACGAAATCGGAATCAGGCTGCAGCCCGGAGAAAGCGCGGTCAAGTCCGTATGGATCAACCATAAAAAAGTAAAAAAACTTTCAGAGATGATGGGCGTTCTTCGCTGTGTGATTTTCAGTCCCGAAGATCTGGGACTGATCAAGGAAGGACCTGCCGTCAGACGCCGTTTTCTGGATATGATGATCAGCCAGATCAGCCGTCCTTATTTTATCGCGCTTCAGCAGTACCGGCTGGCCATGGATCAGAGAAATGCAATTCTGAGGGACAGCCGCGCGAAAATGTCCGCTCCCGATCCGATGATTGAGGATTTTGAGAAGGCGATGGCGGATCATGCCAGGATTATTTATCAGGAAAGAAAACAGTACGCGGATATGATTTCGGAGGAGAGCCTTCGGATTTATCAGGAAATCAGCGGAAGAGAAGAGGAAATCTTTCAGATCGGATATCACGCTTTTCTGAAAAGGGAGGACGACCCGGATCTCTTCCTGAAGACGCTTTCCGAAAGCCGGGAAGAGGATCTTCGTCAGGGAATCACGACGGCAGGTCCTCACAGAGACGATCTTCATCTGACGCTGAACCGGAAAAACATGAAGCTGTTCGCGTCGCAGGGACAGATGCGTACGGCGGCTCTGAGCATGAAGATGAGCCAGCTCAGAATCCTTACGCGCGCGGCGGGGGAAAGCCCTGTTCTTCTTCTGGACGACGTGATGAGCGAACTGGATCTGCAGCGGAGAATGAATCTGCTGAAAGAGATCGGAGACGCTCAGACCTTTATCACATTTTCGGACGAGGGAGATCTGGACGCCGCGCAAAGCCATCGTACCTACATGGTTTTTTCAAGGGACGGCATGGCGGAGATTGAGGAAAAAAAGACCGGTCCCGAAACGGAAAGGGAGGTTCTTTGCGAGCCTGATTTTTCCTGATTTCACGGAATGTTTCACGTGAAACATATTCACGGCGCGCGGGGCGGGAGGAATGCGGAATGACTGAATGGACGGATGCGCAGCGGCGCGCGATCGAATCGGATGCGCGGGAACTCGTCTGCAGCGCAGCCGCGGGAAGCGGAAAGACCGCTGTCCTCGTGGAAAGAATCATCCGGTTTCTGAAAAACGGGGCCGAACCGGACTCGTTTCTTGTCATTACCTTCACAAACGCCGCCGCTTCCGAAATGCGTGAGAAAATACGTAACAGGCTGATCAGGGAAAAGAGCAGTCCGGTTCTCCGCTGGGCGCTGGACCGGATTGATCTGATGCAGATTTCCACCATTCATTCTTTCTGTCAGCAGCTTGTCCGCGGACAGTTTCAGTTTCTGGGTCTGGATCCGATGTTCACGATCTGCGACGCGTCCCGCAGGGCGGTTCTTTTTCACGAATCATTTCTTGAAGCCTGCGGACAGCTTGAAACAGAGGGCAGCGCGTCCTTCGCGCTTCTGAAATCCCGTTTTGAAGGGAAAAACGTGGAAAAGATGGTCTCCGACCTGGATCCGTTTCTGATGAGCCTGCCGGAACCGATGAAGTGGCTGAAAAATGCCGTCTCCATGATTCCGGACAGGATGATTCCGGGCCATCCCTGGTTCGAGACAGCCCGACGGATGGCCGCGGACTGTTTTCGTCTGGCTGAGACGCCGCTCAGAGCGATGGAAAAAATGTTTGAGGACGGCGACGCGGTGGACGCTTACCGGTCCGTATGGGAGAAGGACCGGGAATTGTTTCACGTGAAACTTTCCGGACTTCTGAACGGAACCCCTGATACCTCCCGGACGGTTTTTCCGAAACTGAATACGCCGAGAGGCCTGAATCCGCGGGAATCGGACTGGAAGGACCGGTACCAGACGCTGAGAAATGATTTCAAAAAACAGATCGGCAGAGCGGACGGACTGATCTCTCCGGAACCTGAGAGACAGCCGGAGGAATGGAAGAATATCCGGGAGTCTCTTTCCGCGCTGGCGGAAGTCACGGAAAAAACGGAAGAGATATTCCGGGAAAAGAAAAAGGGAAGCGCGCTGGCGGATTTTCAGGATCTGGAGCAGTACGCGGTGGAACTGCTGTCCGATCCGGATATCCGGGAGGAAACACGAAGCGTCTGGAGACACGTTTTCGTGGATGAGTGCCAGGATGTGTCCGCGGTGCAGAACCGGCTTATCGATCTGCTGCGGAGCGATGAAAATCACCTGTTTATGGTGGGCGACGTCAAACAGAGCATCTACCGATTCCGTCTGGCGGACCCGCTGCAGTTCCTGGACCGGATCCGCGACTTTTCGGAATCGGGACGGGAAGGAAAGGAATGTGTCCGCCTGCAGTCCAACTTCCGGTCCAGACCTGAAATTCTTGAAACGACAAATCTGGTTTTCCGCGCCGTAATGAGGGAAGCGTCGGCGGAGATGGACTACACGTCTCAGGATGAACTGATTCCCGGAAGAAAGACGGACGGCAGGATTCCCGTCCGGGCGGATATCCTGTCCGTCGGAGACGGTGAAAAGAACAGTCTGGAAAGGACGGCGGATCATCTTGCCCGCGAGATCCGGATTCTGCTGAAGACGCCCTTTTCCGAAAAAAAGAGAAACTATCAGTACAGGGACTGCGTGATTCTGATGCCGGCCGTATCGACGGACGGACCTTTGCTGACGGAACTGCTCGAAAAAAGAGGAATCCCCGTCTTTTTTGACGGCTCGGGGGATTATTATCAGCGCAGAGAGATCCGGGTCGTCCGGAATCTGCTGGAATGGATCGACAATCCGCTTCAGGACCTGCCGCTGATCTCCGTGCTTACCAACGCTCCCTTCTTCTTTACGGAGGAAACCCTCGCCAGGATCCGTCTGAATCATCCGGACCGCGCGGCGCCGTTTCATGAGGCATTTGATTCGGCATGCGGTGAAAACACGGATCTGGGGGAAGCCTGCCGCCGCGTCCGTGAACAGCGCAGGAAATGGCAGGAACAGTCGGACAGTATGAGACTGTGCGATTTTATCTGGCTTCTGCTTCAGGAGACCGGAATTTACTGGGCTCTGTCCGCGGAAAAAGGAGGAGAAGTCCGTCAGGCCGGTCTGCGCATGCTCGCGGAGGAAGCCTCCCGGGGAGAGCGGAGCGGGGTTCTGACGCTGCGCCAGTTTCTGCGGCGCATGAGGGACCGGCAGACCTCAGGGGATCAGCAGAGCGCGACGATGCTGGGAGATCAGGACGATCTGGTCCGGATCATGACGATTCACAAGAGCAAGGGGCTGCAGTTTCCGGTCGTTTTCTGCTGCGGCATGGATCAGAAGATGCTGCGCTCCGACGAGGGATCGTTCCGTTTCCACGCGAAACTGGGCCTGTGCGTGGATTTCAAGGATCCGGAACACCGGATTTCGAGGCCGACGCCGGCGGCGGAGCTTTTCCTGTGGCGGAAACTCAGGGAGGAGCTGGCGGAAAAAATCAGAATGCTGTATGTCGCGATGACCCGCGCTCAGGAAAGACTCTTCCTGATCACCTGCCGGGAGATCAATCCGCTCTGGTCCATGCCGGAGGGGGACGGAAGGGTTCTGTCGGCGGATACCTATACGGATCTGTGGATGCCGGCGCTCATGCAGCACCACAGAGAAATTTTATCCACAGGTTGTTCACAACGCTCAATGCCTTATGAAATAACAGTTTTCGAAGGAAACACACAGGAATCTGTGGAAAACCGGAACGATATCCACAATCTGGACAAATGGCTTGAGACCTTGCTTTCAGCGCCGGTTGTGGATGAATTGTGGAAAGAAAAGACAGAGGAACCCGCTCCGTCGCTTGTGAAGAGATCCGTGACCTCGCTGATCCGGTCCGCCCGTCTGCAGCTGGAGGAGGACGACCGGGAAGAGGATCCGGAAACCAAGCGGATTCCGGAGGCGCTTGCCCGCCGGCTTACGGAAGACACGCTTCAGGAACTGCCTCCGTTTATGCGGGAGAAGACGGCGGCCGCTCCCTGGAAGGGAACCCTGACGCACAGAATGCTTTCCGTAATCGATCTGACGGAGCTGAGGGAAGGACGGCCGCCCGATCAGGTGCTTGAAAAGGAAAAGGAAAGAATGCTCCGGAATAATCTGTTTACCCCGGAGGAGATGCGGCTTATTCCGGACGGTCAGATCCTTTCCTTCCTGCGTTCTCCCATGGGACAGCGCGCGGTTCACGCCAAGGAAATCCACAGGGAATGGAATTTCAACCTTCGGATCCGCCGCGGCGGGGAGATGATTCTGCAGGGGGTTATCGACTGCGCCTTTCTGGAAGAGGACGGCTGGGTCGTGCTGGATTACAAGACGGACAGGGTGGAGGATCCCGAAAAGTTTACGGAGGAGTACCTGCCGCAGCTTATGTGGTATAAAAGGGCGGTTGAGGAGCTGACGGGACGGCGCGTAAAGGAAGCCGCGCTGTATTCTCTGACGCTGAACCGCGTTTTCCCGGTTTTCCGGGCGGACGGGGAGACGGCCGGACGCGTCCCTGAAGAAGAAAAGAAACGTCCGGATTTATGAGAAAGGGCGCCTGAAGCGGAAGAACGGGTCAATCCCGGGCGGAAGGCTGGAAGAATAACGAAAAAACTTTATCCACAGGCTGAAAAGGCTTAAAAATCAACACGTTTCAAAAAAAGAAAGCCGGAAGTCCTTGATTTTCAAGGCTTCCGGCTTTTTCACACGGGCTGTGGAAAAGATGTTCAATCCTGTGGATTGTTTGGGGATAACTCTGTGGAATCCGGATGATCCGTATCATCAGAGCCTTCCGCCAGCTGGGAAAGAGGCAGATCGGATTCCACGAAGGGATTGTCTCCGGTCATGCCGTCCAGCGCCTCTCCTTCCTCTCCGGAGGCGCCCGGTTCCTCCTTCGGGAAGGAAATATTCATATACCCGTTTTCGTCAAAGGTGAGCAGAATGCTGTCCCGGATGCCGGGCATGGCCAGAACTTCCGTCGTGCGGCAGCTGGCGACCCTCGCGTATTCCGTAATGATTTCCGTCCGGTGAAAATAGTGCATGGGAATCAGGAGCCGCGGTTTGACGGCCAGGATGAAATAATTCGCGCCGGCCTCAAACATGTTTCCCTGCCGCGGATCGACGGGAAAGAAGGCCACGTCGACGGACTCCTTTTCCAGCGGCCGGACAGCGGCCTGAAATTCCTTTTCCGCCTCCTCGATTTCCTGCCGGGAGGATTCCTCGCGCCAGTGCCAGAAGTTCAGATCTCCCGCGTGGAAAATATGAATCCCCTTCCAGTTCAGAAGAAAGGAAACGCCGAGATCCGTGGAATCGAAGGCGGTCACGGTTACGCCTTCCTCCAGGTTCACGGTGTCGCCCGGAGCCATGCGCTTTCCCCGGGTGCCCACGGGCATATCGGAAGAAACGAAATAGGACACGGGAGCGTAGTCCTTCCAGGTAAAAACGATGGGATCCAGATGATCCACATGTTCGTGGGAAATAAAGACATAAACCGCGCGGAAAGGCTTCAGATCGCCCGGAAGAAGCTGCAGACGATCGTGCAGTTCCTTCTTTTCCCCGCGCCAGTAATCGAATACAAAAAGCACGTCCTCCGCCTGGACGGAAAAACCGCTGTGATAGAAATGTGTAATCCTGATCTGCTGATCCACCGTCGAATCGCACCTCCGTCAGAAGGAACCCCCGGACGCGGGGGAATCCATGACAAACCCCGGAAACTTCCGAACCGAAAGCCGGTCAAAATCTATTCAAAAGCCACCCGAAGCGAAGGCGGCGAACCTTCTCCATGAGAGATACTTTAGCATATAGTCCCACTTTTGTCAAATTATACCCACAAAAACGCCACTTAAATGCCTGAAAAAGAGAAAAAGAAAGAAAAAAACGGCGGGATAAACCCACCGTATTGACATAATCCGGGAAACCATCCGAATCCGGAACCGGAATCAAAGCTCGGAGGCACGGGTTTCGCACCAGACGCAGCGATACTCCTTTCCGGGCCTGTCCGTCAGACGGAAGAGCTGGGGCAGTTCCTGCTCCGTGGAGGAAATGCAGCGGGGATTTTTACACCGGATCACGTTCTTCAGCTGTTCCGGCAGGATCATCTGCTTCTTTTCACGCAGTTCCCCGTCCCGGATGAAATTAACGGTCGCTCCGGGATCCACGTACCCGATGACGTCGAAATTCAGGGGCAGATTTCCGTCGATTTTGATAATGTCCTTCCTTCCCATCCTCCGGGAGGTCACGTTCATCATGATGGCTACCGGTACGTCTGCCTGATCCAGGCCGAGCAGCCGGTACAGCTTCATGCCGTATCCGGCGGCGATATGATCGATCACCGTTCCGTTCTGAATGGAATCAACCGTCATGCTCTTCCCTCCTTCAGCAGCATCAGGATCAGCGCTTCCCGCATGAATTTCCCGTTAAGAACCTGCTCGAAATAGCAGGCTCTCGGATCGTCGTCCACCGCGACGGAAATTTCGTTCACCCGCGGAAGCGGATGCATGACGCAGAGGTCTTCCCGGGCCTTTTTCAGCTTTTCGGGCGTCAGGATATAGCTGTCCTTCAGACGGAGATAATCCTCCTCGTTGAAAAAACGTTCCCGCTGAACCCGGGTCATGTAGAGAATGTCCAGATCCCCGATCACGCTTTCCAGAGAAGTGACCTGCGTATAGGGGATGCCCTTCTTTTTCAGCGCTTCGCTTTTGACGTAGCTGGGAACCTTCAGCTCCTCCGGGCTGATCAGCACGAAGCGCATCCCGTCGTAGCGGCTGAGGGCGTTCAGGAGCGAATGCACGGTACGTCCGAATTTCAGATCCCCGCAGAGACCGACCGTCAGGCCGGAGAAAGAGCCCTTCTTTCTCCGGATTGTAAGCAGGTCCGCCAGGGTCTGCGTCGGATGGGCGTGTCCGCCGTCCCCCGCGTTGATGACGGGGACGGATGCGTTCAGCGCGGCTACCCGCGCCGCGCCTTCCTTGGGGTGGCGCATGGCGATGATATCCGCGTAGCAGGAAACCGTTTTGGCCGTATCCGCCACGCTTTCCCCCTTGGCGGCGGAACTGACGTCGGCGCCGGCGACGGTGAGAACGCTGCCGCCCAGCTCGTACATGGCGGCCTCAAAGCTCAGGCGCGTACGGGTGCTGGGCTCGAAGAAAAGAGTGGCCAGCTTTTTGCGGCGGCACGCGTCCGCGTAATCGTCCGGACGGGCGATGATATCCTCGGCCCGGTCCATCAGGGCGTCCAGCTCCTCCAGGGAAAGATCCGGGATATCGATGACGCTTCTCATGCCTCTCCTCCTTTCCGCATCCAGGAGGAATCGGAGGGATTGTCCCGGAAAGCGGTAAGCTGCCTTACCTGTTCCGGCCGGATGTATCCCGTGGCGGCCGCCTCCTCCGCGACCGTGTCGAAATCGGTCAGGCTGACGTTCCGGACGCCGGCTTCGGCGAGACGCTCAACGCCTTTCTTCATCCCGTAGGTGAAGATGCTGGCGATTCCGAGCACCTCGGCCCCCGCTTCCCGGAGAATGCGGACCACCTCCAGCACGCTGCCGCCGGTGGAGATCAGATCTTCGACCACGACCACCTTCTGCCCTTTCTCCAGCCGTCCCTCGATCTGGTTCTGCCTTCCGTGGTCCTTCGCGCCGGAGCGCACGTATCCCATGGGAAGCCCCAGCAGATGGCCGGTGATGGCGGCGTGCGGGATGCCGGCGGTGGAGGTTCCCATCAGAACCTCCGCGTCCGGGTATTCCGCGCGGATCACCTCCGCGAGGGCCTGTTCCACGTCCGTCCGGACCTCCGGATCCGTCAGCGTCAGCCGGTTGTCGCAGTAGACGGGGCTGAGAATGCCGCTGGCCCAGGTAAAGGGCTCCTCCGGCCGCAGAAAGACGGCCCGGATCTTCAGAAGATCCCGGGCGATTTTACGGTGAATGGCTTCCATGTCCATGTTCTTTTCCTCCCCTTCCGAAATCGGACAATCCGTAAACCGAGGGACTTCAGCCCGCGAAATCCCGGAGGCAGCGCTCCCAGGCCTCCACGGGATCCGCCGCGCCGGTAACCGGGCGCCCCACAACAATGTAGTCGCTGCCGGCCGCCCGGGCGGCGGCCGGAGTCATGACCCGTTTCTGATCATCCCCGGACGCTCCCTCCGCGAAGCGGACTCCGGGCGTGACGGTGAGGAAATCCGCTCCGCAGACGGCGTGCACGCCCGCGGCTTCCAGCGGGGAGCAGACCACGCCGTCCAGCCCGGCCCTGCGCGCGTTTTCCGCGTAATGCAGCACGACTTGCTCCATCGGCTTTTCAATCCACAGGTCCCGTTCCAGGGCGGCCTGATCCGTGCTGGTCAGCTGGGTCACAGCGATCAGGAGAGGCCGGCTGCCGTCGGGCCGGGTCAGACCCTCCAGAGCCGCCTCCATCATGGGAACCGTTCCGGCGGCGTGCAGGTTGGTGATATCCACATCCAGATCCCGCAGAACCGCCATGGTTTTCCGGACGGTGTTCGGAATATCGTGCAGCTTCAGATCCAGGAAGACGGAATGCCCTCTTTTCTTGATTTCCCGGACGATGCCGGGCCCCTCGGAGTAGAACAGCTCCATGCCGATCTTGACGAAGGGCTTCCGGCCGGTAAACAGGTCCAGAAAAGCGAGGGTCCGCTCCGCGGAGGCGAAGTCGCAGGCGATGATGACGTCCCTGCCCACAGTGATCAGCTCCTTTCGAGTTCCTTCAGATTCTTTATCCCGAAGCGGTCCATGGCCGCGGGAAGTCCGTCGATGATTTTCAGGCAGGCCAGCGGATCCCGCAGATTCGCGGCTCCGACCTCCACCGCGGCCGCGCCGGCCATCATCATTTCCAGCACGTCCTCCGCGGAGGAAACGCCTCCCATGCCGACCACGGGAATTTTTACGGCGCGGCAGACCTGCCAGACCATGCGCAGGGCCACGGGGAAGACACAGGGCCCGCTCACGCCTCCCATCGTATTGGCCAGAACGGGCTTCCGGGTGCGGAGATTGATCCGCATGCCCTGCAGGGTGTTGATCAGGCTGATTCCGTCGGCGCCGGCGTCCTCGCAGGCCCGGGCCATTTCCGCGATGTCCGTCACGTTGGGGCTCAGCTTCATGATAACCGGTTTCGCCGCGACGCGCTTTACGGCCCGGACGACTTCGGCCGCGGACTTCGGATCCGTCCCGAAGGACATGCCCCCTCCGTGAACGTTCGGGCAGGAGATGTTGACCTCCAGCCAGCCGACCTGCGGTTCCCGGTCCAGCAGGGCGCAGGTTTCCGCGTATTCCGGGACGCTGAAGCCGCTGACGTTGGCCATCACCGGCTTGCTGAAGACCTTCCTCAGCCGGGGAAGCTCCTCCCGGATCACCTGCTCCACGCCCGGATTCTGGAGACCCACGGCGTTGATCATTCCCGCCGGGCACTCCGCGATGCGGGGAGCGGGATTCCCGAAACGGGGCTGACGGGTGGTTCCCTTGAAGGAAAAAGTTCCCAGCCGGTTGATGTCATAGATCTCCGCGAACTCATATCCGTAGCCGAAGGTGCCGCTGGCGGGAATGACGGGATTGTCAAGCCCGATTCCGCAGAGGCTTACGCTCAGGCGTCCCATGGCAGCTCCTCCTTTCTCAGAACGGGGCCTTCCCGGCAGATCCGTTTGAACCCGGTTTTCGTCCGCACGCTGCATCCCATGCAGGCGCCGAAGCCGCAGCCCATCCGCTCCTCAAGGCTGAATTCCCCGTCGGATTCCGCGGTCCGGTATACCGCCCGCAGCATGGGCATGGGCCCGCAGGCGTAGAAATAGCTGCAG
>ONXY01000072.1 GCA_900321945.1 uncultured Eubacteriales bacterium
GGCGCTCTCCCTCAGCTTCCCTTTGCCGCAGACCGGGCAGACCGTTCCCTCCAGCGTTTTTCCGGAGAAGCTTTTCTTTCCGCCTTTTCCCCGGTTCTCCTCCGGAAAGGCTACGGATGCCCGGTTATTCTTCGCGTAGTCCACGAGGAAAACGCACATCCGGTTAATCCCGCTCAGAAAGCGCTCCGCGTCCTGCTTCCCGTCCGTAATCTCATGAAGCGCCAGCTCCCATCTTCCCGTCATCTCCGGGCTGGCGATCTCTCCCGGCATGATTTCGATCAGCCGGACGCCCTTGTCCGTAGCCTGAAGCGTCTTCCCCTTCCGCTGCGCGTAGCCCACGTGCAGCAGCCGCTCGATAATCGCAGCTCTGGTGGCGGGCGTTCCGATCCCGCTGCCTTTCATCTGGCGGACCAGTTCCTCGTCCTCCAGCTCCTTTCCGGCCGTTTCCATCGCGGCCAGCAGGCTCGCGTCGGTATGCGGGGACGGCGGTTTCGTGCGGTCCTCCTTCACCTTCGCGTCCTTCACGGTCCTGGTGTCTCCGGTCTCAAGCGCGGGAAGCTGCGCCGAGTCCTCGTCCTCGTCTTTTTTCTTCCTGGTTTTCGGCGGGTCCGCCAGCGGCGGCACGTCGTGCCATCCGTTTCTGCGGATCACCTTTCCGGTGCTTCTGAAATCATGATCCTCCACGCGGGTCACGATTTTCGTGGCGTCGTACTCGCACGCCGGATAGAACGCCGCCAGCATTCTCCGCGTGACAAGGTCGTACAGCTGCCGCTCGTCCGCGCTGAACCTGGACAGATCCGCCCGCTTGTTGGTAGGAAGGATCGCGTGATGATCCGTCACCTTTTCCGCGTCGACGGTTCTTCTGGATACGGGAAGTTTTCCGCCCGGAAGCGCTCCGGGCACGTACGTCTGGTAGGACTCGGGCAGCGTCTTCATCGTCTGGACCACCCTGGGAATCATGTCCGGCGGAAGGTACCGGCTGTCCGTGCGCGGATAGGTCAGCGCCTTGTGCGTTTCATACAGGCTCTGAGCGGTTTTCAGCGTTTTATCCGCCGTGAATCCCAGCAGCCTGTTCGCGTCCCGCTGCAGGCTGGTCAGATCGTACAGCTGAGGGGGAAGCTCCGTTTTCCGGACCGTCTCGGCCTGTGTGACGCGGCCCGTTTTCCCCTTCACCGCGGCGGCGATGTCCTCCGCCTCCTTCTTTTCGGGGATATGCGTGTCCGGATCCCACTTTTCACTGAAGCAGACGCCGGTATAGTCCCCGAAATCGGCCCGCACCGTGCAGAACGCCTCCGGTCTGAACTCTTCTATTTCCTTCCTGCGCTTCACCAGAATGGCCAGCGTGGGCGTCTGAACTCTCCCCACGCTGAGCAGCGTGTTGTATTTCAGCGTAAAAGCCCTGCTCGCGTTCATCCCGACCAGCCAGTCCGCCCTGCTGCGGCATCTGGCGCTGGCGTAAAGACCGTCGTAGTTCTTTCCGGGCTGGATGTTCCGGAACCCCTCCGAGATCGCTTCGTCCGTCATGGAGCTGATCCAGAGCCGCTCAAACGGCTTCCGGCATTCCGCCTTTTCATAGATATAGCGGAAAATCAGCTCTCCTTCCCTTCCTGCGTCCGTGGCGCAGATCAGGGAATCCGTGTCTTTGTCGTTAATCAGTTTTTTGATGATCTGAAACTGTTTTCCGGTTCCCCGGATTACCTTCAGGGGGATTTCCTCCGGAAGAATCGGCAGCGTGTCGAAGCTCCACTTTTTGTATTTCTCATCCAGCTCGTCCGGTTCCATCAGCGTGACCAGATGGCCCACCGCCCAGGTCACGATGTATTTCTCCCCGATCAGGCAGCCCTCGCCTCCCGTCCGGCATCCGATGACCCGGGCGATATCGCGTCCGACGCTGGGTTTCTCCGCCACCACCACAATTCTGCCCAATGCTTTTTCCTCCGTCCGGCGCTTCTCCCCGGATCCGCGCCGGCTGCCGTTTTTTCAGGGACGAGGATACCACAATTCGGCGGAAAGAACAACCCTGACGCCTCTCCGGCCCCGTTCCCGGCGGTTTCCCGCGTATTCGCGCTTCCGATTGAAAAAGGCTGAAGAATATGGTATTCTTTCTGCGTTTCCCGAAATTCTCACGGAAGAGAGCTGGAGAACCATGAGCAGCAGCTTCGAACCCCTGGCGCGGCGCATTCAGACCCTGTCGGACCGGATTCTTGCCGACTACGGAAACAACCGGGTAATCGACCGGCTGGAAATGTTTACCCAGCCCGACCGGCAGGTCATCGAAGAGCTGATCGGAAAGCTCTTCCGTCTTGTGTTCCCCGGATACTACCGGGATTACAGCTATCACATTTTCAATCCCGAGGTTCATCTCGCCTCTCTCATCGAGGAAGTCGCTTACCTTATGATCCGGGAAATCGGGATTGCCCTGCGCGGAAGCAGCCAGGTTCCGGAGGAGGAGGCCTCGAAGCGCGCGGAGGATATCACCGCGGCTTTCCTGGAAAAGCTTCCGGAGATCCGGGCTTATGTGGAGATGGATCTGCAGGCCGCCTACGACGGCGATCCCGCCGCTTCCAGCAAGGAAGA
>ONXY01000202.1 GCA_900321945.1 uncultured Eubacteriales bacterium
ACAAAGGGATCCCGGATATTGATCCGTTCCGCAGTCGTCACGACGATTCCCTCCCTCCGGAACATTCTATCATACGGATTCCGCCTCATCAACGCCTTCCGGAACCGGCCGGAAAGAAAAACCCGGAGCGATATGACCGCTCCGGGCACGGGGAAGCGCCTGCCTTATTCGGCCTTGAAAAGGTAAACCGCGCCTTCCTCTGCTTCCGTCGAATCCACGCCGGTCTGGGCGTACTCGTCGTTGATATAGAAGGCCCAGTAGTGGGGATTCTCCTCGCTCCAGATCAGCTCGATTCCGCAGACCGAGGTCACGTACAGACCGTATTCGCTGTCGGATCCGGCGATCAGCCCGTTCTCCAGCAGGGCGGCGCCGACGGTTTCGGCGTCTGTGTGAATCTCGAACCAGGCTTCGGACGCGTCGGGATCGACGACTCCGAAGGCGAAAACGGTTTCGCCTTCGCCCAGCACGACGGGGGCTTCCTGCGTGCCGGTCATCGGGATCACGGCTTCATCCACGGCCGCGGCGGCGGTTTCCGCAAGGGACACAGTGCTCAGCGCGGCTGCCGCGAGCAGCGCCAGGCAAAGGACCAGCGAAAGCCAGGTTTTCCGGAAAGACTTTCTCATGTTCTTTGCATCTCCTTTATATAGTGTGGGATTCCGCTCCTCCCGGGGAACCCCCGCGGCACTCGCGCAGAGGAGGAGCTTTCTTTCAGCCCGGGAAAATATTCCGGCTCGGCGGACCCTGTCCGCGCCTTCTCAGAGCGGGAACTCCAATGGCGCTTTTCCTCTCCCGCGGCGGAGAGTGAGACAGGGCGGTTATCCGCCCTACGGCGACGGGCTCGCGCGGGCTTCCGACCCGCTTCCTTCCCCGGACGGTAAAATGATAGCAGAATCCGGTGAAAAGAGCAACGGCGGCGAAAAGAGAAAAAGTAACAAATTGAAACAAATTATTAAAAAGATGTTGACATATGAAACAAACAGTGCTACACTGACTTCAGTTGAAGGGGGATGCGTCCGATGAAGGAAAGGATACCGGCCGGGGCGGAAAGGTACGCGCGGGTAATCCGCGAAGGAAGGGCCGGGGCCGGGCTCAGCCAGCAGCAGCTGGCGGACCGGACAGGCGTCAGCCGTGCCACCGTCGCCGGATGGGAGACGGGACACAGCCGCCCCGATCTGGACGCGCTTCCGAAGCTGTGCAAAGCTCTCGGAATCAGCCTCGCGTCCTTCTTCGGGGTCCGTGAAGGAATCAGCAGGGAGGAGAGGAATCTGCTGCTGGCATTCCGCGGCATGGAGGAAGCGGACCGTCAGGCTTTTGTCTGGCAGGCGGAAGCCCTTGCGGAACGCCGGAGAGCCTCGCGCATGGAGGAACTGAAGAGCAGGGTAATCCTCCTGTACCGCAGCGATCTCAGCGCGGCGGCCGGTTTCGGAGGTACCCTGGAGGCCGAACGGGGAGAGAAGATCTGGATCTTCCGGGACGAAACGACGGAGCGGGCCGACGAGATCATCACCGTCAACGGACGCAGCATGGAGCCTACTTATTACGACGGGGACGAGCTTCTGGTGGAACATACGGACCGGCTCAGGGAAGGCGAGATCGGAATCTTCCTGGCGGACGGCGAAGGCTATGTGAAGGAATACAGAAAAGACGGGCTGCACTCTCACAACCCGGCGTATCCGACGATGCGGTTCAGCGAAGGAAACGACGTCCGGTGCGTCGGAAGAGTGCTCGGCAAGGTGCGGACGGAACAGCGGCCCAGCGAGGCCCAGATCGAGATGCTGGAGGAGATGAGATTATGAACGGAAGAATGAGCATGAAGACGGTACGGGATATCAACAGCAGACTGTTTTTCTCCTCGGGGGACGCCGGAGAACGCGGAGTACAGCGTGAAATGAAGCCCTGGCAGTATGTGGTAATGGAATACGCCCGGATGGGACTGACGCCGCCGGCGGAAATCCCGCGCCTGGAGTCGATTGAGGACGCCGAGATCTGGATGTGCCTGGACGAGCGGGTGAACCGCAGCCTGCGGATGCGTGAACCGGCGCTGGCCGGATAAGGAAACTCTTAGAACGGGATCGGCAAAACCGTCCGGCACTTACGGACAGGCCGGCGGGACCGGGTCTGAAGACCGGAGGACTGAAGCGGAGGGAAGAAAGATGTGGACGACGATGAGCCGGGAGGAAAGGATTGCCTCGGATCTGAAATGCTTTGCTCTCGGAGCGGCCTGCATGGCCGTTCTGCTGATCATGATGCTGATCTGAGCAATATATGCCGCGGAAAGCCCGGAAGCGACCGGGCTTTTCTTTTTTTGCGGCGGCGCGCGCCGCGCCGGATTCCGGATTTCCTTGACTTTTTGCGGTCGGTAGGATAAACTGAATGCAACAGAATCAGAGAAGGAAAGCAGGAATGTGGCAAAGGTGATACGGCGGACGGCCGGCGTGCTGCTGGCTATCATATGGCTGCTGAGTCCGGCGTCTCTCCGGGCGGAAACGGCGGGAGAGGACGGCGGAGTTTCGCTGCGCCTGATTCCGGATTCCCCGGTTCGTATTACCAACGCGATCCTCCATTACATCTGTTTCGACGCGGAAGTGAAGAACGCGGAAAAGCTCACCATCAGAGTGTATAAACCTTCCGGGGAACCGGCGCGGTTCCGTACACGGAAACATGTGGATGAAAACAAAAAGGCGGTCCAGACCGTTCAGTACGGGATCAGAAACGGGCAGAACAGAATGGAAGACCTGAATATTCTGTTCAGAAGCGAATGCGAGACAGGAACATGGAAAATTGAGGTAACCGCGGCAAACGGAAAGAAACAGAAGGCGGTCCGGACGCTCGAGGTTGAGGTGCGGGAACCGGACCCGCTGGAGATGGGACAGCTGGAGGAAGTGCATTCCCAGATGAGAGGAGAGACCGGGGGAGAGCCCATAACGGCCGAGGAAGGAAAAATCCGGTTCGTGGCCCAGGATCCCGCGGACCCTTCGTACGTAAGGGACTACTGGCTCAGCATGAAATTCGATCTCCGGAAAGGCTCGAAGGGGATGTGCACCCGGGCCTGCTTTTCCATGGCGCTGAGCTATCTCGGAATCGACTGCACGCCGGTCGCCATGTCCGACCTCTGCTGGTCCGAGAGCATTTTTTATACGTACGACGCGGTATGCAAAAAACTGGGGAATGTGGAAAGAACCGCAGGGGATCTGGAGACGCTGTGGGAATCCTACAGCGCGGGGGAAGGCTCCCCGGTGATGATCCATTTCACTTACGAAAACGGGGGCATGCACGCGGTGCTCGCGGTGAGCCGGGACAGGCTGAATCCCGATCTTTACTACTGCGTGACCTCCGGGCAGCCGGCGGACACTTCCTCGTGGCCGGACGGGAGGGCGAGGGATCACGTGATTCCCGTCCTGATTGAAGACGGAAACATCGGGCAGTGGATTCAGAGTCCGCTCCTGAAACGGTATCACAAGGGGAGAATCGATCAGATCTGGCAGTGGAAACGGACGGACATACCGTGACGCAGGGGCGGGGAACCGGACAGGCCCGCCCGGAAAGGAAGGAAAAAATGCGGAAGACGAAAATTATCTGCACCATCGGACCGGCGTGCGAAAATGAGGAGACTCTGGAAAGCATGTGCGACGCGGGCATGAACGTCGCGCGGCTCAACTTTTCCCACGGAACCCACGAGGAGCATCTGAAGAAGATCGAACTGATCCGGAAGGTCCGGGAGAAGAAAAAGCTCCCCATCGCCATCATGCTGGACACCAAGGGGCCGGAATACCGGATCAGGACCTTTCAGGACGGAAAGATTACGCTGAAGGACGGGGATCCCTTCATCCTGACCACTGAGGAAACGGAGGGAAATCAGGAGCGGGTTTCCGTGAGTTATCAGCGGCTGACGGAGGAACTCTTCCCCGGGGACACCGTGCTGATCAACAACGGGCTGGTGATCCTGAAGGTGAAGGAGATCCGGGGGAACGACATTCTCTGTGAAACCGTGGCCGGCGGAGAGCTGAGCAACCGGAAGAGCATGAACTTCCCCGGGAAGGTACTGAAGCAGGAATACCTGAGCGAACAGGACCGGCAGGACATCCTTTTCGGTATTTCCCAGGACGTGGATTTCATCGCAGCCAGCTTCGTCAGCTGCCGGGAGGACGTGCAGGCGATCCGGACGCTGCTGGATGAGAACGGCGGAAAGAACATCGATATCATCGCCAAGATTGAAAACCGCCGGGGCGTGGAGGAAGTGGAGAAGATCTGCGAAGTGGCCGACGGGATCATGGTGGCCCGCGGCGATCTGGGAGTGGAGATTCCCTTCATGGAGGTGCCCGCCGTTCAGAAATACCTGATCAGCCGCTGCCGCCTGCTCGGAAAGCGGGTCATCACCGCCACGGAGATGCTTGAAAGCATGATTCATAATCCCCGGCCCACACGGGCGGAGATTTCAGACGTGGCCAACGCCGTGTACGACGGAAGCTCCGCCATCATGCTCAGCGGGGAGACCGCCGCGGGAAAATACCCCGTTCAGGCGGTGAAGACCATGGCGGAAACAGCGGAATACACCGAGAGCCATATCGACTATTCCGAGTGGTTCCATACGACCAAGTTCAGAATCCACAACAATCTGGACGCGATTTCCCACGCCACATGCTCCATGGCGGTGGACGTGGACGCCAAGGCCATCGTGGTGAACTCCCTGTCCGGCCGGACCGCCAGGATGGTATCCCGTTTCCGCGGTCCGGTGCACATTCTCGGCACCACGACGGACGAGAAGGCATGGCGGAAGCTGAACCTGAGCTGGGCGGTGCTGCCGGTGCTCAGCGAAGCCTACACGAGCATGGACGTCATGTTCTGGCAGGATATGAAATACGCGAAGGAACTGCTGAACCTGCAGAAGGGGGACAACGTGGTTCTGACGGGCGGGCAGATCAACGGCGCGCCGGGAAACACGAACACGATCAAGGTGGAGAAGGTACAGTAAGAAAAGGAGCGTAAACCGATGAGCTTCACGTTTGACAGACTTTCGGATCCGGGATATTTCCGGGAAAACCGGCTGGACGCCCATTCCGACCATGTGGCCGCTGACGGGAACGGCGAATCCCTGCGGATGAGCCTGAACGGCGCGTGGCGCTTCTTTCATGCCCGGAACGAGACTCAGGTGATTCCCGGGTTCGAAAGGGCGGATTACGACTGCCGGAGCTGGGCGGAGATTCCCGTGCCCGCGCATATCCAGATGGAGGGATACGGCCGGCCGCAGTACTGCAACACTCAGTATCCCTGGGACGGAACGGACGGGATCGATATCGGGGAGGCTCCGGCCTTCTTCAACCCGGTAGCCTGCTATGTGAAGTATTTCACGCTGCCCGCGGCATGGGCCGGAGACAGGGTGATCCTCAGTTTCCAGGGGGCGGAAAGCTGTACGGCGGTCTGGATGAACGGAGAATATGTCGGTTTCGCCTCCGACAGCTTCACGCCGGACGAGTTCGAGATTACCCCCTTCCTGCGGGCCGGAGAGAACAAGCTGGCCTGCCGGGTCTACCGCTGGGGAGTGAGCAGCTGGCTGGAGGATCAGGATTTTATGCGCTTCAGCGGCCTTTTCCGGGACGTATATCTGCAGCGGGTTCCGAAAGCCCATCTGACGGATCTGAAGATCCGGACCCTGCTGGATGAGAACTACGCGGACGCCGTGCTGGAGGCGGAACTGAAAACCGAGGCTCCCGCCGGAAGCCGGGCGGAGCTGACGCTGACGGACGGAGAGGAAACGATCGCGGGCTGCGCCTTCGGGATCTCGACCGGCACAACCTCAGCGGCTCTGCCCGTTTCGGCACCGGAAAAATGGAGCGCCGAGAAACCGTATCTTTACGATCTGGACATTGAGATCCGGGACCCGGAGGGGACGGTTCTCGAACGCGTCCGCCAGAAGGTGGGTTTCCGCAGGTTCGAGATGAAGGACGGGATCATGCTTCTGAACGGGAAGCGGATCGTTTTCAAGGGCGTGAACCGGCATGACTTCTGCGCGGAGACCGGACGGGCCGTCCGGCCGGAAACCGTCCGCCGGGATCTGATCACGATGAAGCGGAACAACGTCAACGCCATCCGGACCAGCCATTACCCGAACAGCAGCGTGCTTTACGAGCTGTGCGACGAGCTGGGGCTTTACGTGATCGACGAATGCAACATGGAAACCCACGGCATCTGGGACCGGGTCGCCCGGGGAGACCTGCGGGTGGACGAAAGCCTGCCGGGGGACCGGGAGGAATATCTGCCCATGATGCTGGACCGCGTCCGCAGCATGGTGGAGCGGGACAGGAACCATCCCTGCATCCTGATCTGGAGCTGCGGAAACGAAAGCTACACCGGCCGGGTGATTCAGGAGATGAGCGACGAGATGCGCCGGATGGACGAGACGCGCCTCGTGCACTATGAGGGCGGCGCCCACGACCCGGACAACCGGTATCCGGATACGACGGATATCGAAAGCCAGATGTACACCCCCGCGGCCGGCGTCCGGAAATGGCTCGCGGAGCATCCGGAGAAACCCTTCATTCTGTGCGAGTACACCCACAGCATGGGCAACTCCAACGGCGCGATGCACTGGTACACGGAGATGGCTTACGCGGAACCCCGGTACCAGGGCGGATTCATCTGGGATTTTATCGATCAGAGCATCCGGTACAGAGACCGCTTCGGCCGGACGGCTTACGGCTACGGCGGGGACTTCGACGACAGACCCCACGACGGGGATTTCAGCGGGAACGGAATCTGCTTCGGAAACGGGGAGCCCACTCCGAAGATGCAGGAAGTGAAATACAATTACCGGAATATCGAGACGGAGGCCGGTCCGGATGGGATCCTGATCCGCAACCGGCATCTGTTCCGCTCCACGAAGGATTTTGACTGCGTCCTGATTCTGGAGCGGGACGGGGAGGAGATCCTGAAAACCCGGATGGAGACGGACGTGGCTCCGCTGGAGGAGAAGAGATACGAACTGCCCTTCGCGAAGCCGGAGAAGCCGGGGGAATACGCGCTGACCGTTTCCTTCCGGCTGCGGGAGGACACCGCGTGGGCCGCGGCTGGGTATGAGACCGCCTTCGGCCAGGGCGTCTGGTCCGTAACGGGCGGGAAACGCGAAAAGCCCGCGCCCGGCGCGCTGCGCGTCGTGCGGGGAGACCGGAACCTCGGCGTTTTCGGGGACGGATTCTCAGCGATGTATTCCCTGGAGAGGGGCCTGCTGATTTCCTATACGGTCTGTGGCAGGGAGATGCTGAAGACGCCCCCGCGGCCGGTTTTCTGGAGAGCGCCCATCGATAACGACCGGGG
>ONXY01000247.1 GCA_900321945.1 uncultured Eubacteriales bacterium
GGAACGGTCTTCTCAGAACCCGGTCTCCCGGATGAATTCCGCCAGGTTCCGTCCGTAAACCTCCGCGCCGAGGGCGTTGGGATGCAGATTGTCCAGGAAGTACTCCGGCAGATGGGGAACCATTCTGAACCCGTCCGCCACCGTGACGTTCGCGCAGCTTCCGGCGATTCGTTTCACGTTTTCGCAGAAGCGCTTCAGCGTCGGGATGCCCTCCGGCGAGTCCCCGCGCCAGAGGGGGGAGACGCAGAGCACCGGGATCCGGTCCCCGTAAACCTTCATCAGGGTTGCGTAGTACTCCTCCACGTCCTTCATGGTTTCCGCCCCGTACTGGTTGGTTCCCAGCGCCACGATGATCCGTTCCGGCTCGTATCCTTCCATTTTCATCAGGGAGTTTTTGTCGTACACGTATCCGCCGATCCCCTGATTGATCAGGTCGTAGTTCAGCAGCCGGTTCGCCACGCTCACATAGGTGCAGGAGGAACGCAGCGGGCCGAATCCCTGGGTGATGGAATCCCCCAGCCAGAGAACCTTTTTTCCCTTCGCGGCCGGCCGTACTTCCGCGCCGCACGCGAAGTTCCGGATCAGGACCGTCGCGTCCGCCGGCAGATAGAAGGTGACGGTCTTCCTCCCCTCCGGAAGCCCGCACCGGATGCTCCCCTCGTCCTCCAGATCCTTCAGGTACCAGATCTGCGTGACCAGTCCGTCCACGGCGGTCTCAAAGGAATCCAGGGAGCCCTTCCAGATGATTTTGTAGTCCAGGGAGAAGAAGTCCGCGTCCGTCACGAACTCGAGCGTCTTCGCCGTGGACGCCATGCACCGGTCGTACCAGAAATCGGAGGTCTTCCGGAAATACTCCATCTGCGCCTCCGTGTACTGGAACGCCTGCAGCCATCCGTCCTCCGTCTCCCGGAATGAATACGCGCCGAAATAGATTTTCTTCAGTTCCTCATTGCTCAGACAGACCGTCTTTCCGTTTGCTCCGCTCTTCATGCCGTTCCCTCCGTTCTCCCGTTCAGTCCTTCTTCAGATTCATGCCGATCCGGACAGCCCGCATCAGCCGCTCCGCCGCGCGTTCGTAAAGCTCCGGAGCGTCCGCCATAGCCTTCTCCAGGCTCATGGGGCCGGAAACGGTTGCCTGGATGGTGCTCTCGCACAGGTCAAACAGTCCTTCCGCGCCGTCCCCGATACCGCCCGCGATGGCGGCGGTGGGAATGCCCCTGGCGGCGCAGCGTTTCGCCACGCCCGCGGGCGCTTTGCCGAAGCGCACGCTCTGGCCGTCGATGCGGCCTTCTCCCGTCACGACAAGGCTGGCGCCCTCCAGCTTCCGGTCGAAATCCGCCGCGTCCAGCACGGCGTCGATCCCGCTCTTCATCTTCGCCCCGAGCACGCCGCCCAGCGCCGCTCCGAGGCCCCCCGCGGCGCCGGCCCCGGGGAAGGAGGCGATATCCTTCCCGGCTGCTTCGCCCGCCACCCTCGCGTAGCGGGCCATGCCCGCCTCCAGCTCGTCCCGGATCGCGGGAACCGCGCCCTTCTGGGGGCCGTAGACAAAGGTCGCGCCGTTTTCCCCGAGCAGGGGATTGGTCACGTCGCAGATCACGGTGATTTCCGTTTCTTTCAGCTCGGGCATCAGACCGGAGAAATCCGCCCGGGCCACGCGGATCATTCCTCCGCCAGTGGGCGGTACCGCGTTTCCGTCCGCGTCTGTGAACCGCGCGCCGAGCGCCGTCAGCATGCCGATGCCGCCGTCGTTGGTGGCGCTTCCGCCGATACCGATCAGGATGTTCCGTACGCCGGCCTTCAGCGCCGCCGCGATCATCTCGCCCGTTCCCAGGCTCGTAGTCTTCCGGGGATCCCTCCGGTCCGCGGGCACATAAGGCAGCCCGCTGGCCCGGGCCGACTCCATGACGGCGGTTCTTCCGTCCGGAAGCAGGCCCCACTCCGCCGTTACGGGCTCGAACAGCGGGCCGGTCACTTCCGTCCGCATCCGCTCCCCGCCCATGGCAAGCAGCAGGGCGTCCACCGTTCCCTCTCCCCCGTCCGCCACGGGAACCGATACCGTTTCCGTTCCCGGAAAGATCCGGGCGGTCACCCGTTCCAGAATACCGCAGATTTCCGGAGCGGACAGGGAACCCTTGAAGGAATCAGGAGCAAAAATGAATTTCATGTTTCCTCTCCTGTTCTTTTACGCGGGCCGGAGCTCCGCGCTTCGCGTCCCGGCCTGTCCGGTTTTTCCCGGCCGGTTTTTCGCCGTTTTCCGCGGCTTCCGCCGGAATCACTCCGCGGAACCGGTTCCCCGCGGTCTAGGCTCTTCCTGTTTCACGGCGATCAGGCTGTCCGCCTTCACCCATCCCGCGGAACGGGAAGTGCGGATCCGGATCCAGTCCCCGGCGGATTCCAGAATCTCCGCCTGATCCCCCCGGTACGTCCAGTCCTGAGGCGTTCCGTCCGGAACGTCGTACAGGCGGACGGGCTGTTCCTCCGCCGGCGCGTTCAGCAGCCCGAAGGATCTGCCGTCCCCCGTATGCGGACGGAACAGAATCAGCCGGTCTGCCGGAAGGCGTCCTTCGGTGACTTCCCACGTGTTCCCCGCTTCCGCCTTTGCAAACCCGCCCGTCATGCTCTCCGCGTCGAACCAGCAGGATGTAAAGCCGGCCAGCCCCTGTTCTGCCAGTTCCTTCTCCCCCTCCGGGGAGGGTATGATTTTCGAAACGGTAAAGAAGACATCCCGGCTGACCGGAAGGGTGTTCTCCAGAGGAATCCATTCCTCCCCGCCGTCTCCGAAGCCGGTCTGTCCCCGGCCGTTCCGGACACGGTAAACCATCCTCCACGCGCCGGACCGCAGTTCTCCCGACGGGGTCTCCGCCTCCGCGGAGGGGTAGACCGGCACGGCGCCCTCCCCGTTCGTTCCGGAAACCCATATGCCGTAGGCGGCCGCCGTTTCCCCGTCCGGGGAAGGCTCCTCCCATTCGTTCGTCCGCGGAGCGGTCAGCGTGGCTCCGTTGTCGCCCGTGTACGCAGGAAAATGTTCGTACAGCGCCCAGTCGTCGTCAAAGGAAACGCTCAGCCCCGGCGGAAGGGAAAGCCGCTCCAGGCTGACGCAGCAGGAAAACGCCTTCGGATCCAGTTCCGTCACCGTCAGCGGGACGGTCAGGCTGTGCAGCCGTCCGCATCCGGAGAATGCGTATTCCCCGATGCTCTTCAGTCCGATGGGCAGGGAAACCGTCTGCAGCGGATAGCTCATCATGTCGTCGTGGAAAGCCCGCGCGGCGATCTTTTCCGTACCTGCCGGAACATCGTAATGAACGGCTGTCAGCCCGTTCGGATAGGACAGCAGCGTCTTTCCGTCCGCGCTGAACAGAACCCCGTCCCGGGCGGAATAAACCGGGTTCCCGGCCCGGACCTCCCAGCCCCCGAACGTGGTGTATTCGCCGCCGGGGATTCCGGCGGCATAGTCCTCCGCCAGAACCATCCGGTCCACCGATCCGCCGTACAGAGCCCACTGGCTCACGGATTCCAGGCTTCCGGGCAGAACAAGCTCTCCGAATTTCGGAGCGTAGAACGATTCGTCCCCGAGCATCCTGAGCGAGGAAGGAAAGCGGACGGACCGGACCGTTTCCCCGAATTCCTCATAAACGCTGACGGCAGGGCAGTGGATATCCCCGGGCTGGATTTTCCTCGTCTCGTCCCAGCTGTACCCCATGGAGGTGACGCCCTCCCGGATCACCAGCCGGTCCTCCTCCTGCCGGTA
>ONXY01000250.1 GCA_900321945.1 uncultured Eubacteriales bacterium
CACGAAGAACGACCAGGAGGCGCTGCACCTCTGCCAGGACGCGGGGCTGAAGTTCCCGGAGATCACGACCTGGATCCGCGCCAGCGAGAAGGATTTCGAGCTGGTGAAGCAGGCGGGGGTCGCGGAGACGGGCATTCTGGTCTCCTGCAGCGACTACCATATTTTCAAAAAGATGCACCTGACCCGCGGCCAGGCCATGGACAAATACCTGGGCATCGTGAAGGAGGCGCTGGACCGGGGTATCCGTCCCCGGTGCCACTTCGAGGACCTGACCCGGGCGGATTTCTACGGCTTCGTGCTTCCCTTCGCGGAGCGGCTGATGGATCTGAGCCGGGAGAGCGGAATTCCCATCAAGATCCGGGCCTGCGACACCATGGGCTACGGCGTCAGCTATCCCGGCGCCGCCCTGCCCCGGAGCGTGCCCGGCATCGTGTACGGCCTGAGCCATTACGCCATGGTGCCCTCCGCGCAGCTGGAGTGGCACGGGCACAACGATTTCTACAAGGTGGTCACCAACGCGGCCACGGCCTGGCTCTACGGCTGCTCCAGCGTCAACTGCACGCTGCTGGGCATCGGCGAGCGGACCGGAAACTGCCCGATGGAGGCCATGGCCGTGGAGTACGAGTCCCTGCGCGGGGACACGAACGGCATGGACCTGACGGCGGTGAGCGAGATCGCGGACTACATGGAGCGGGAGATCGGCATCGAGATCAGCCCCCGGCAGCCCTTCGTCGGACGGCACTTCAACGTGACCCGCGCCGGCATCCACGCCGACGGCATGCTGAAGGACGAGGAGATCTACAACGCCTTCGACACGGCGAAAATCCTGAACCGGCCCGCCGCCGTGGCGGTGGACAGCCGGGGCGGGACGGCCTCCGTGGCCCACTGGCTGAACGCCTATTTCCGCCTGACCGGGGACGACGTGATCGACAAGACCG
Source organism: uncultured Eubacteriales bacterium (assembly GCA_900321945.1). Next base: position 939 of record ONXY01000250.1, read on the forward strand.
ACCCCCTGGTCACCGCGATGCGGGAGCAGGTGGACGCGCTCTACGCCGAGGGACGGAACACCGTCATGGGGGACGAGGAGCTGGAGATCATGGTCCGCCGGTACGACGTGAGCCGGTACGAGCGGCTGCTGTTCCACAGGGGAAAATAAGCGCGGGAAACCCGCGGGAACCGGAAAACAGGAAAGACTGAGACGGAAGCGGAGGAGATCGCATGCGGTACGCGGACATGAGCCGGGAGGAGCGCCGGGCGGAGCTGGAGAGCCTGAAAAAGGAATACCGGAAGATGCAGGACCTGAACCTGAAGCTGAACATGAGCCGGGGAATGCCCTGCCGGGAGCAGCTGGATCTGAGCATGGGAATGATGGACGTGCTGAACTCCGCGTCCGACCTGACCTGCGAGGACGGGACGGACTGCCGGAACTACGGCCAGCTGACCGGCATCGAGGAGGCCCGGGTGCTGCTGGGGGACATGATGGAAAACAACCCCAACGACATCATCATTTACGGAAACTCCTCCCTGAACGTGATGTACGACACGGTGAGCCGCGCCTACACCAACGGCGTCATGGGGAACACCCCCTGGTGCAAGCTGCCGGAGGTGAAGTTCCTCTGCCCCGTGCCCGGCTACGACCGGCATTTCGCGATCACCGAGTATTTCGGGATCGGAATGATTCCCGTGCCGATGACGGACCACGGGCCGGACATGGCCGTCGTGGAGAAGCTGGTCGCGGAGGACGAAAGCATCAAGGGCATCTGGTGCGTGCCGAAGTACTCCAACCCGAGCGGCATCTCCTACAGCGATGAGACCGTGCGGCGCTTCGCCAGGCTGAAACCCGCGGCGAAGGATTTCCGCATTTTCTGGGACAACGCCTACGGCATGCACCACCTGTACGACGACCGGCAGGACTACCTGATCGAGATCCTGGCGGAGTGCAAGCGGGCGGGGAATCCGGACCTGGTCTACAAGTTCGCGTCCACGTCCAAGATCACGTTCCCGGGCAGCGGCATCGCCGCCCTGGCCACCTCCCCGAACAACATGGAAGACATCAAGCGCCAGCTGAAGCATCAGACCATCGGGCACGACAAGGTGAACCAGCTGCGGCATGTGCGCTTTTTCGGCGATATCCACGGGATGGTCGAGCACATGCGGAAGCACGCGGAGATCCTGCGGCCGAAGTTTGAGCTGATCGAGAACATGCTGCAGGAGGAACTGGGGGACAAGGAGATCGGAACCTGGTCCAACCCGCTGGGCGGATACTTCATCGGGTTTGAGAGCCTGCCCGGCTGCGCGAAGGAGATCGTGGCCCGGTGCAAGAAGGCGGGCGTCGCCATGACGCCGGCCGGGGCGACCTGGCCCTACGGGAAGGATCCCCGGGACACGAGCATCCGGATCGCTCCGACGTTCCCCTCCATGCACGACCTGGAGGCGGCCGGACGGCTGTTCTGCCTGTGCGTGAAAATCGTGAGCCTCGAAAAGCTGCTGAAGGAGGAATGAGGACATGCGGTACGGTCTGCTGATCGCCATCGAGAGCGAACTGAAGGCTTTTCTGGAGAGCGGCGGGGAGATCACGGAGGAGCGGGTGAACAACCGCACCGTGTACCGGACCCTGATCGGACGCAACGAGGTTTTCGCCCTGTGCTCCGGAGCCGGGGAGATCGACGCCGCCGCCGGAACCCAGCTGCTGATTACGAAATACGACTGCGGGGCGGTTCTGAACTTCGGCGTCACCGGCGCCCTGGATCCGGCGCTGAAGGTGGAGGACCTTTTCGTGGCGCGGAAGGCGCGGCATTACGACTTCGACACTTCCGCCTTTGACGACGTGGTTCCGAATCAGTACGCGGATTTTCCGGATCCCTTCATTCCACTGGACGGCGGCCTGATCGAAAAGGCGAAGGCCGCGGAGCCCGGGCTCCGGGAAGCCGTCGTGGCCAGCGGGGACAAATTCGTGGAAGACAAAGCCGAAAAGACCCGCCTCATGGGCCTGGGCTGCGGAATCTGCGACATGGAGATCGCGGCGATCGCCCGGGTGTGCTTCCTGAACGGGGTGAAATGCCTGTCGATCAAGTGCATCAGCGACACTTTCGAGGGCGGCGCGGGCGATTTTCAGACCAACGTGGAACGCAGCGCGAAGGCCGCCTTCCGGGTGCTCCGGTCCGTGCTGGAAAGCTGATAAGCGGCGGGGGAAAGGATTTTCCCCTTGCCCCTTTCCTCTTCTTTTGATATAATAGCCGGCGAATTCCGTTTGAACCTATTTTTCACGATTGGAGTGATCTCAGTGCAGAAAAAATCTCTGCTGGCCCTGGCTCTGGCCCTGACGCTTTTCCTTTCCGGGTGCACGCTGATTCAGAAGGACGCGGCGGTGGACGCCGCGACGGAAATCATCCGCTACGGCGACACCGTGATCACCAAGGGGGAGATCCAGAAGCAGGTGGACAGCCAGCTGGCTTACATGGCTTATTACTACTCCCTTTTCGGATACAGCTTTGACGTCACCGACCCGAAGAACATCTCCGACGCGCGGGACGCCGTCATCACCTCCTACAAGACCAGACTGGTCGTCAACGCGAAGGCGAAGGAGATGGGCCTCGATCAGCTGACCGCGGAAGAGGAAGCGAAGATCAAAGAGGACGCCGAAAAAGAGTATCATGAAAATCTGGACAGCATCATCTCCGGCAGAGCGGATCTGGCGGGCCTGCCCGAGGAGGAGCAGCACGCGAAGGCGGAGGAGCTGCTGAAGGCCGAAGGCTATACGCTGGAATACGCCATGAGCACCGCGCGGGACAGCCTGCTGAAGGACAAGGTGAAGCAGGAAGTCGTCAAGGACGTGGCGGTGACCGACGAGGAGATCCAGACGGAGTACGACAGCAAGGTCGCGTCCGCGAAGGAAACCTACGAAGGCAAGGCGGGGACCTGGGCCTCCGCGGCCAACAACGGCACCACCCTGTACTACACGCCGGCCGGCGTCCGCTTCGTGAAGCAGATCCTGGTGAAGTTCACCGCCGAGGATCAGGCGAAGATCGACGCGGCGCAGGAAAAGGCCGACGCGGCGAAGACGAAGGTTGACGCGGCGCAGGCGAAGGTTGACGCGGCGAAGGAAGAGACCGCTCCCGCTGAGGAAGCCGCCCCGGCCGAGGAAGCCGCTCCGGCCGAGGAAGCCGCTCCGGCCGAGGAAGCCGCTCCGGCCGAGGAAGTCGCTCCGGCTGAAGAGACC
>ONXY01000030.1 GCA_900321945.1 uncultured Eubacteriales bacterium
AGGACGAGACCACGGAAGACATGGAGATCATGGCCGGTATGACGCCGAGCGACAAGACCTATCTCCGGTCCTCGCCCGTGGATCTGTTCATCCACCGGATTCCCTGGCTGGCGCTGCTGATGGTTTCCGCCACGTTCACGGGGCTGATCATCACCAGCTTCGAGGAGGCTCTGGCGGCCCAGGTGGTTCTGACGGCCTTCATCCCGATGCTGATGGACACGGGCGGCAACTCCGGATCCCAGAGCTCGGTGACGATCATCCGCGCCCTGAGCCTGAACGAGCTGGAATTCCAGGATCTGCCGAAGGTGATCTGGAAGGAGATCCGGACCGCCGTGCTGTGCGGACTCGCGCTGGCGGTGCTATGCTTCGGGAAGATCATGCTGGTGGACCGGCTGCTGATGGGCAACAATGAAGTGACGCTCGTCGTGGCGGCGGTGGTGTGCCTGACGATGGCGATCACCATTCTCTGCGCCAAGATCGTGGGCTGCACGCTGCCTATGGCGGCCAAGAAGCTGGGGTTTGATCCGGCGGTGATGGCCAGCCCGTTTATCACAACGATCGTGGACGCGCTGAGCCTGCTGGTGTATTTCGGCATCGCGAAGGCGCTGCTTTCCCTGTAGGACCGAAGAAGAGACGCCCGCCGGCGGCAGCGCTTCCGCCGGCGGGCGATGCTTTACGCCCGGGGCGCTCCGCGGGCCGCCGCGGGAAGCGGACGCCCGAAAATCAACTTTCAGAAGGGAGAAAGGAGGGAGGACGATGGCTTCCGGCACGCGGAAGAACGCGATGTACAACGTGGCGTACCGCCTTTTTTCCGTACTGCTGCCCCTCGTGACGGCTCCCTATCTCTCCCGGACGGTGGGAACGGAAGGCGTGGGGCTTTATTCCCACGCCTGGAGCATCAGCTACATCTTCTGCCTGATCGGTATGCTGGGGCTGAACGATTACGGCGTGCGGGCCGTCGCCCGGGTGCGGGACGACCGGGAGCAGCTGGACCGGACCTTTTCCTCGATCTGGCAGATGCAGCTGATCGTGGCGGGAATCACGCTGGCGGCCTGGTTCGGATACGTGTTCCTCGCGGCGGGGGAGGAAAAGGAGATCGCCTTTCACCTGACCATGATGAGCGTCAGCTGCCTCTGCAGCTTCGACTGGTGCCTGATGGGACTGGACCTTTTCCGGCCCATCGCGCTGCGGAACACCTTCGTCAAATCCGCGGCCGCCGTATGCGTGTTTGTGTTTGTCCGCGAAAAAAGCGATCTCTGGATCTACGGTTTCGTCTGGAGCCTGTCCACGCTGCTGGGAAATCTGAGCTGCCTGCCCGCGCTGAAGGGGAGGGTCCGGTACCGTCCGGTCCCGATGCGGGAAAGCCTGCGCCATCTGCGGCCCTGCGCGGTGCTGTTCATTTCCGTCATGGCGGTGAATATCTACCGCACCATGGACAAGGTGATGGTCAGCTGGCTGGCGGGCCACGTGCAGAACGGCCTCTACGAAAACGCGGAAAAGATCATCTACTGCCTCAGCGGATTCATATCCGCCATCGGAACGGTCATGATGCCGAAAATCAGCCATATGCAGCAGCGGGGCGAGACGGAGGCCATCCGGGCGCATATCGACAAAAGCATGGATCTGATTCTGTGCATGGTCAGCGCCATGGCTTTCGGCGTGGCCGCGGTGGCGGACGAGTTCTCCGTGCTGTTTTACGGGGAGGAGTTCGCGAAATCCGGCGCGCTGATGATTCCCCTGGCGTTTACCCTGATCCTGATCGGATTCGCCAACGTGATCCGGACCCAGTGGGTGCTGCCGCAGGGAAGGGATCATATTTTCGTGAAGAGCGTGTGCTGCGGAGCGGCGGTCAACCTCGCGGCGAACGCGCTGCTGATTCCGCGGATGCAGGCCATGGGCGCCGTCGCGGGCACGCTGATGGCGGAGGCCGCCGTGCCCCTGGTTCAGTGGATTCTGCTGCGGAAGGAACTGCCGTACGGGCGCTTCCTCGGATACGCGGGAATCTATGCCGCCATCGGCGGAATCATGACCGCCGCGGTGCGCCTGACCCGCGCGGCGCTGCCGTGGAAGGGCTGGCCGGGACTGGCCGTTCAGGTGGCCGCCGGCATGGCGGTATACGGCGGACTGACGCTGCTCAGCTGGAAAGCGAGAGGAAAAAGCCTTTCAGGAATTCTCCGCGGAAGGAAGGGATAGAGGGCCCTTTCCGGGAAAGCCCGGAATCCCTCTCCGGGTTCAATTTCCATCTTTACAAAACAGGAAATGTCTGATAAGATAATCAACGGTTCAAATGAACCGCCGGCGCAGGCGCCCGACTCTCCAACGGCGATCCGGGCCGGCGGCGATTGGAATCAGAATATAATGGAGGAATGTTCACATGACCAAAGCGGAAATCATCGCCGCCTATGCACAGCATGAAGGCGACACAGGCTCCCCCGAAGTGCAGATCGCTCTGCTGACGGACCGGATCAACCACCTGAACGAGCATCTGAAGGCGAACAAGAACGACCATCATTCCAACCGCGGACTGCTGCTGATGGTCGGCCGCCGCCGCAACATGCTGGAGTACCTGAAGAAGACGGACATCGAGCGGTACCGTACCCTCATCGCCCGGCTGAACCTGCGCAAGTAAGGCTTCAGGATTCCGGACGCTTCCTTGGGAGTCCGCCGTTCCGGCGCAGGCCGGGGCGGACGGGAAACTGCAAAGCCGCCGGAGGAACGTTCTTCCGGCGGCTTTGGTTGAAGCGGCCCCCGCGCGGGGCCGGGACCGTTTTCCCCGGGGCGGGAGCGCGGCGGAGAGAGGGCCGCGCCGGCCGCGGGCGGGCGGGCGCGCGGAAGAACATTGACCGGAGAACTTTGGAGAACCGTATGTTATCCCCTTGAAAATCCCCCCGGTCAGCGGGGTTTTCAATAGATAGCATACGGCGCTCCGGAACGACAGAAGAAAAGGAGTGAATCGTATGGAATCCAAATGCTATTCCATGGACCTGGCGGGCCGCAGGCTGACGCTTGAATTCGGCCGGTACTGCGAGCAGGCCAACGGCTCCGTCTGGGTGCACCTGGGCGATACCGTGGTCATGGTCAACGCCACCATGGCGCCCACCCCCCGGGAGGGCGTGGACTTCTTCCCCCTCGCCGTCGACGTGGAGGAGAAGCAGTACTCCGTGGGCAAGATCCCCGGAGGTTTCATCAAGCGGGAAGGCCGCCCCACCGACAAGGCGACCCTGACCTGCCGGCTGATCGACCGGCCGCTGCGCCCCCTGTTCAACAAGGGCATGCGCAATGACGTGCAGGTCGTCGTAACCGTGCTGAGCGTGGAGCAGGACGTGCCGCCGGAGATTCCGGCCATGATCGGCTCCTCCATCGCTCTGGCGGTGTCCGATATCCCGTGGAACGGCCCCACCGGCGCGGTGCTGGTCGGCCGGGTGAACGGACAGTTTGTGATCTGCCCCGACGAGGCCCAGCGCGCCGAGAGCGACCTGAGCCTGTACGTGGCCGGCACGGAGGAAGCCATCATGATGGTGGAGGCCGGCGCGAAGGAGCTGAGCGAGGATACGATGCTGGACGCGATCCTCTTCGGCCATGAGGAGATCAAGAAACTGGTCGCTTTCCAGAAACAGATCGTCGCCGAGATCGGCAAGGAAAAGCAGGTTGTTCCGCTGATCACCACCGGAGACGACGTGAAGGCCGCCGTACGGGAGTTCGCGCTTGAGAAGTGCCGCTGGGTCTATGAGACCACCGAGCGCAAGGAGCGCCACACCCGCGAGGAGCAGGTGAAGCAGGAGACCCTGGCCGCTCTGAGCGGACAGTTCCCGGAACGGGAAAGTGAGATTGAGGACGCGCTGTACTACCTGAACAAGGAAGTCATGCGCGCGAAGATCCTGGACGAGGGCATCCGTCCCGACGGACGGAAGGTGACCGAGATCCGGCCCATCTGGTGCGACGTGGGCGTGCTGCCCCGGACCCACGGTTCCGCGATCTTCACCCGCGGACAGACGCAGGCGCTGACGGTAACCACGCTAGGTACCGTATCGGAAGGCCAGACCCTGGACGGGCTGAGCACCACCGAAACCTTCAAGCGCTATATCCATCAGTACAACATGCCGCCGTACGCCACCGGCGAGGCCGGCAGAATGAAGAGCCCCGGCCGCCGCGAGATCGGCCACGGCGCTCTGGCTGAGCGGGCGCTGCTGCCCGTCATCCCCTCCGAGGAGGAATTCCCCTACGCCATGCGCCTGGTCAGCGAGATCCTGAGCTCCAACGGCTCTTCCTCGATGGCCTCCGTGTGCGGCAGCACCCTGAGCCTGATGGACGCGGGC
>ONXY01000132.1 GCA_900321945.1 uncultured Eubacteriales bacterium
CAAAAGCGAAGGTTGTGCTTCCGAGCCGTTGATGCGGAATTGGAGCAGGTGATGGGAATCGAACCCACGTGACCAGCTTGGGAAGCTGGGGCTCTGCCATTGAGCTACACCTGCGTGTGTACCGCACCACAAGCCCCTGAAGACTTGCGAACAAAGCATATTGTATCCGCTTTTCCTTTTCCTGTCAAGCCTTTTTGACGGGCAAAGAAAAAACCTTTTTCAGGGCTTTCCGAAGGGCGGAAAAACCTTTTCCGGATCTTTTCTCTTTCCTGGCCGTCCTCTTCCGGAGGAAAGGAAGCGGGGAACGCGTCTTCCGCGCTCCCCGCTCCGGGTATTCCGGATCTGCGCCTTTTTCAGGCATTCCTTCAGGCCTGTCCGCCGTCCTCCGGCGCCGGCTCGGCGGTTTCCTTCCGCGGCGGCGCGGGTTCCCGCTGCTTCGCCGCTTCCCTGATCACGATCTCGCCTCCGCGGACGCCGAGCTTCACCGGCTGCCCCAGGGAGACCCTGCCCTCCAGGAGCGCTTCGGAGAGCGTGTCCTCCACCGTCCGCTGAATCAGGCGGCGGAGCGGCCGGGCCCCGTATTTCGGATCGTAGCCTTCCTTCGCCAGTTTTTCCCGGACCGCCTTGTCCCAGGTCAGACGGATGTCCCGGTCCTTCAGTCTGTCCGCTACCTGCCTGAGCATCATCTCCGTGATCTTCAGGATGTCCTCCTCGCCCAGAGCGTGGAAAACAATCAGTTCGTCCACCCGGTTGATAAATTCCGGACGGAACAGATCCTTCACTTCCTTCATCACGGCGTCCTTCATGGCCTCGTAGTCCGCCAGGCTGCGGGGGCCGGCCGCGCCGAAGCCCATGGTCCGGCTCGAGGCGATCGTGTGCGCGCCGGCGTTGGAGGTCATCACGACGATGGTGTTCCGGAAGGAAACCGTCCGCCCCGTGTTGTCCGTCAGCCTGCCGTCCTCCAGAATCTGCAGCAGCATGTTGAACACGTCCGGATGCGCCTTCTCCACCTCGTCCATCAGCACGACGCTGTAGGGTTTCCGGCGCACGGCCTCCGTCAGCTGTCCACCCTCCTCGTAGCCCACGTATCCGGGAGGCGAACCCACCAGCCGGGAAACGGTGTGCTTCTCCATATACTCGCTCATGTCCAGGCGGATCACGGAATCCTCGTCCCCGAACATCGCCTCTCCCAGCGCGCGGCAGAGCTCGGTCTTTCCGACCCCCGTCGGTCCCAGGAAGATGAAGCTGCCGATCGGCCGTTTCGGATCCTTCAGCCCGGCTCTCGCGCGGCGAATGGCCCGGGCCACGGCGGAAATCGCCTCCTCCTGCCCGACCAGGCGCTGGTGCAGGATCTTCTCCAGCTTCATCAGCTTTCTGGCTTCCTTCTCCGTCATCTTGCTGACGGGAATCCCCGTCCACAGCGACACGACCTGGGCGATATCCTCCTCCGTCACCACGTCCCGCGACGCGGTCTGGGACCGGTTCCAGGCGGCCCGCTTCTTTTCCATCTCCTTCGTCAGGGTTCTTTCCTGATCCCGCAGGGCGGCGGCCTTCTCGAAGTCCTGGTGCGCGATGGCCTCCTTCTTTTCGATACGGACGTCCTCCAGGCGTTTCTCCTGCTCCCGCAGATCCGGCGGGGTGGTGCACGCCTGGATCCGGACGCGGCTGGCCGCCTCGTCCATCAGATCCACCGCCTTGTCCGGCAGAAAGCGGTCCGGAATGTAGCGGTCGGACAGCTTTACCGCCGCGGCCAGCGCCTCGTCGGTGATCCGTACCCGGTGATGGGCCTCGTACCGGTCCCGCAGACCGCAGAGAATGCTGAGGGTTTCCTCCGCCGTCGGCTCGTCCACCGTCACCGGCTGGAAGCGGCGTTCAAGGGCCGAATCCTTCTCGATATGCTTCCGGTATTCCTCCAGCGTGGTGGCCCCGATGCACTGAATTTCGCCCCGGCTCAGCGCCGGTTTCAGAATGTTCGCCGCGTCCAGTCCGCCCTCGCTGTTTCCCGCCCCGATAATGGTATGCATCTCGTCCATGAACAGGAGCGCGTTTCCGGTCTTGTGAAGTTCGTCCATCACGTTTTTCAGCCGTTCCTCGAACTCCCCGCGGTACTTGGTTCCCGCCACCAGGGTGCCCATGTCCAGGCTCAGCACGCGCTTGCCGATCAGCATCTCCGGCACATTCCCCTGCACGATCCGCTGGGCCAGTCCCTCCACCACGGCGCTCTTGCCGACGCCGGGCTCTCCGATGAGGACGGGGTTGTTCTTGGTCCGCCGGATCAGGATCTGAATGATGCGCTGGATTTCCGCGTCCCTTCCGATGACCGGATCCAGTTCGTTCTTCTCCGCCGCCAGGGTCAGGTCCCTGCAGAACTGGTCCAGGGTGGATTTCCGCCCTTCCTGTCCGTTCCCGCCTCCGGGCCGGACCTGGGCCGCCATGGGCATGAAGCCCGGAACCTTGCGCGGGCTGTCCCCGGAAGGCGCGCTGTCGCGCATCTGGCGCAGGATTTCCTCCCGCGCGGCGGAGCAGTCCACCCCCGCCTTGCGGAGGATCGCGCCGGCCACGCCGTCGTCGCTGTCCAGCAGCGCCAGCCAGAAATGCTCAACGCTGACGTAGCTCTGCCCCAGCTTGTGGCTTTCCAGCACGCTGGTCTCCAGCATTTTCTTTCCCCGGGGGCTCATCTCCACGCGGCTGGCCTGAGCTGCCGGCGTTTCCCCGCTTTCCGCCAGCCGCTCCTGAATCTCCGCCACGACGCGGTCAAAGCTGAGCTTTTCCGCCACGGGCTTCGGTACGGCGGCGTTGTTCTTCAGCAGCGCGAGCAGGATATGCTCCGTGCCCACGTAAGGCATCTGCAGATCCATCGCGATGCGCTGCGCGAGCTGAAGCGTCTGCTGCGCCCGCTGAGTAAAGCGTCCGAAAATCGGCATGGAATATTCCTTTCTCTCCTCATTTTTCCGGCGCTCGGCCTGAATCGCTCCGAGCATCGTGGTCAGAAAATTCCTGAGGTTCCCTTTCATCAGATCCGCGTTCATGCGGCTCATGCAGTCCGCGCAGAGGTGGCGCGTTTTGTTCTCGTCCCCCGAAACCACGGAAACGGTAAAATTCGCTTCGTTCTTCTGACATTCCTCGCAGAGCATTTCCTTCCTCCTTTCGGACGGTCCGCCGGTCCCGGTTTCAGATCTCCGGACCGTTGTCCCGCTGGCTTCTGCTGGCCAGCGCCAGAATCATGGATTTCAGCATTCTCGCCCGCAGGGCGTTCTTGATCTCCGGCGTTACGGGAACGGCCAGCGCCTTGCCGCTGAGCGCCGCGGCCATCATGGAGGCTTCCGCCTCGGTGGCCGTCCCGCTTTCCCGCAGATGCGCGACGATCCGGAGCGCCTCCTCCTCGCTGAGACTGTCCCCGATCCGGTCCCGCACCAGGTAGGCCATTTTCTGGGTGCCGGTTTCCATGACCCGTACGATACGGATGTATCCGCCGCCGCCCCGGTGGCTTTCGGTCATATACCCCTGTGAAGGGGAGAAGCGGGTCGCCAGGACGTAGTTAATCTGGCTGGGAGCGCATCCGAAATACTCCGCCAGCTCGTTCCGTCTCAGTTCAACCTCCCTGGACTCCTCTCCAAGCATCTCCTTGATGAACCGCTCGATTGAATCGCTGATCCGCATTTCACTCCCGCTTTCCGTCAAACAGGCCAATTGACTTTCTTTGACCTTGTGATTGTATCACAAAAAAACCCCTCTTGCAAGAGGAGTTTTCAAATCGGTCCGCTCCGGACCGGCGGGCTTATTCGACGCCGATCCGCGTGCAGGGCACCCGCCCTTCCGTCAGGTCGGAGAGGCGGTGTCTGGCGTGCCCGATGATGACGAGCGTTCCGTTCCGGACGCACTGCAGGGCGTATTCCAGTTTGGCGCGCGCTCCGTTCGCGCCTTCCCTGCTGGCGCCGACACAGCTTTCCTGCAGAATGCGGATCTGCTTCTCCACGCTCTCCGGATCCTTCCCCGTCACGTCCCTCACCAGCGTTTCAGGATCTTTCGGATCCCGGTAGATCCCCTCGGTCGAGGTCATCAGCACCAGAGTACGGGCGTGAACCAGGTTTGCGATGACGGCGGCGGTCTCATCGTTGTCCACGCACTCGTGCACTTCGGTACCCTGCCTGCGCCGGGCGGCCAGCTCCATCTTCCTGTTTTCCTCGTCGCTGACCGGATCGTTGTAATTCACGATCGGAATGGTTTTCTGCCGGGCGGCCCGCTCCAGCAGCAGACGGATATGCTCCCGTTTTTCCGGATCGTTGAAATGCGTATGCTCCACCAGAATCTGACGCAGGCCGTATTCCGGGCGGACAAACTGGCGGTAGGTCTGCATCAGGATCGCCTGCCCCTGGCTGGAGTAATCCGCCTTGTCCTGCTCCGGATCGCCGCACAGCTCGCATCCTGTCCGTTTCATGTAATCCAGCCGTCCGATCTCCGTCGCGCCGCTGGTCACCCAGATCATGCCCGGTCTCAGTTCCGACCCCAGCCGCGAGAAGATATTGTAGTCCATCTCCTGATCCTCCCGGCGGATCAGCGCCATGGATCCGATCTTGCCCACCAGTTCAAAACGATAGCCCACAGCTCCCCACGCTCCTGTCTTTTCCGTCTACGCGTGATAACGCTCCTTCAGCACCCGTTCCAGCAGCGTCAGCGCGGCGGAATACTCTCCGTCGTTCCGGATGGTCACGTCCGCCAGCATCCGGTAGACGGGCATCCGCTCCTCATACAGTTCCATCAGCTTCTCCTGCGGGTTTTCCCGCAGCAGCGGGCGTTCCTCCGCCCGGATGTCGGACAGAATCCGCTCGGGAGGCCGGTCCAGCAGTATCACGCTGCCCCATCCGCGCATGATTTTCCGGTTCACCGGATTCATGGCCGCCCCGCCGCCCGGGGAGATAATCCCGGGTCTCGACCGGGTCAGCGCCGCAAGCGCGCCTGTCTCGGCCCGGCGGAAGCCTGCCTCGCCGTATTTCGCGAAGATATCCGGAACGGACATCCCGGCTCTCTCCTCGATCCACTGGTCCACGTCCGTAAAGGGAAGCCCCAGCTCCCGCGCGGCCCGCCGTCCCAGGCTGCTCTTTCCGCTGCCCGGCATTCCGGTCAGAAAAATCTGCCTGTCCAGCATTCTTCCGCCCCCTTTCCTTCCGCGCCCCGC
>ONXY01000321.1 GCA_900321945.1 uncultured Eubacteriales bacterium
AAGACCGTGCAGCTGGTGCCGGGCACGTCCCGGAAACCCTCCAGGGCGGCTTTTCCCGTATCCCCGCTGGTCGCGACCAGAATGGAAACCTCCCGGTTTTCACCGTTCTTCCGGGCGCTGAGAGTCGTGAGATGGGGAAGAAGCTGCAGGGCCATATCCTTGAAGGCCAGGGTCGGCCCGTGGAAGAGCTCCAGCACCCAGGTCGACTCATCCAGCTGCTTCAGGGGGGCGACGGCGGGATCGTCAAACCGGTCCGGGCCGTAGGCCGCCGCGACGGCGCCGCTGATCTCCGGAATCGAGAAGTCCTCCAGATACAGCTTCAGAATCTTCAGCGCCCGCTCCGGGTAGGTCATCTGGCTGAGATCGGCGATCTTGCCGGAATTCATGACGGGGAACATGGCGGGAACGAACAGGCCGCCGTCGGGCGCCAGCCCCCGGAGAACGGCCTGGCTGGCCGTGACGCAGCTGCCGCCGCGGGTGGAAAGAAACGACATCGGAAAGCAAGCCTCCATTCTACGGAAAGAGGCGGCGCAACGCGCCGCCGTCCTCTCCATAATTACGGTCGTCCGGCGAGAGCGCGGTCAGATCAGGAACTGCTTCAGGAAGGGGGGAAGCTCTTCGGGATCGGCGCTGACGCTGAGAACAAAATCAACGTTCTGCTTGGCGCCCAGAGTGGCCAGCAGGTTCACGACGGGCTCCGTCTTGTCCAGATCCGTGTGACAGAGCTTCAGGAACGCGTCGATAAAGATCGTTCCGACGTCGTAATTGGAACTGAGAATGCCGCAGACGAAACCGACAAACATGTCCGTCGAACGGACATAGTAATCCGCCGCGTTTATAAAACGGACCTTATGATCCACGTCGTACATATAACGGTTGTCATCGTCCAGAAAAATCACGTCGTGAACGACTTCCCGGGCGGTGGCGTTGGTCAGGTCAATCAGGCGTTTCGTTTTCCCGGAGCCTTTCTTGCCCGCGATTACCTGTATCATGGGAACCAACCTCCTTCTGGATTTGTGCTGCATTCATTATAGCCTATTTTTCCCCGTTGCGCAACGGTAAGTTTGATCCGGCCCGGGCGGCGGCGTCGGCGAAGGAGACGTTTCCGGGCAGGGGACGGCCGTCCTCCTTCCGCCTGGAGCATATGCCCGCGAACTCGCAGAAGGTGCAGGCCGACGCGCGGTCGCTCTCCACGGAAGGGGAGGCGGGAACCTCCCCGGAGCGGATGCGGCCGCAAAGCTCCGCGGCCCTGTCCATGGCGGCGTCCGTCAGCGCGTACAGCAGCTTTTCATCCAGCACCCAGTCCGCGTTTTTGGAGAAGGAACCGTCCTTGTTCTGATATTTGGGAAGGGAGAACGGGGAGGCGTCCCGGTCCATGGCGCGGAGGACGTCTTCGTCGCGGACGGCGACCCCCTTCAGCCGCGTCCCCTGAATCCGCTTCTCCTCGGCGGCCTCCGGATCCTCCGCCTTCACCTCGGGATCCTGAACCGGGAAATACAGCGCGCCGGCGGGCCGGGTTCCCGGATGATTCTGCAGAGCGGCGCGCAGGTAGATCATCAGCTGCAGCTGCTCGCCGCGGTCCATCTTCGCCGGGACGAGCTCCTTTTCCCCGCTCTTGAAATCCAGCACCCGGAGGAAGGAGCCGTCCGGACCGTCGTACCGGTCCAGCCGGTCGATTTTTCCCTGCAGCGCGACCCGGGATCCGTCCCGGAGCTCCAGCACGAGGGGCGGCGCCCCCTCCTCCCCGCCGAATCCGATCTCCGTGCCCAGAATCCGGAAATCGCTGTTGGCGGCGAAACGGGTCAGGACGAGGGCGGCCCGCCGGACGCGGCGGACGTATTCCTCCCCGCGCCAGCGGCCGAGGGCGTCGGCGGAGAGCGGGCCGTCCTCCCATTCCCCGGTCAGGGGATCCAGCACGCCGTCCATCAGCCGGTTCACCCGTTCCTCCGTCAGGTTCGGCCAGGCCTTCTCCCGGACCGCGAGGCGCGTATAGCGGTCCAGCGCGGCGTGGAAGAAGTCCCCGGCGTCCGCCGCGGAGAAGTCGAAGGCCTCCCGGACGTCGGGCCGGAGGCCGTAGCGGAGAAAATGCTTATAGGGGCAGCCGGCGAAGCATTCCAGCCTGCTGATGGAGACCCGGTCGCCCTGAAACAGGCTCAGCGCCGTCTCCGGCGGTATTTTTCCGGAAGGGGGAGGGGAAAGAAGGGGCCGGAGCATTCCCGCCGCGGCGGGGGCGGTCCGGGGATCGCGCCACAGCGCGCCGAGGGCGGCCCGCCATTCGGCGGGGAGATCCTCGCTTTCCCCGGCGGCGACTTTCCGGAGCCGGGGTCCCAGGCCTTCCAGGGCCAGGGCGGGCGTCTCGGGATGCAGCGGGAAATCCGCGTCCGCCAGGCCGCCCCGCTGCCGGAGGCCGGGAAAGATCCGCTTCAGCTCCGCCACGGGCTCGCCGGGCTGGAGCGCCGCGCCGGACGCGTCCCGCAGGCGGAAGCTGACCCACAGCCGCTTCGACGGCAGGGTCATGGTCCGGTAGAAGTCCGAGCGGACCATCATGCTCATGCGGGACTGGCCGGTTCCGAAGGGACGGCCGGTCTTCTCCTGAATCTCCAGCATCTCCGGGTCGGAAAGCAGGCCCTCCGGCGGGACGGACATGACCCCGTCGTTCATGCCGGGAAGGACCAGGGCTTCCGTCTGTCCGGGAAGCATGTGGCCGATCTCGCCGACGGCCACGCCCTCCTCCTCCTCGGGCAGGGAGGAAAGAAAGCTCCGCTCCAGCGCGCCCGAAACCAGCCGGGCGATCTCCCGCAGCGGCGCCTTCCGGCCGCCCAGCAGCGCCCAGAGCTGATCCAGCATGTTCATCAGGCAGTCCCAGACCTGGCGGTCCACGACGGCCTCGGCCGCCATGCCCCGCTCCGTCAGCAGGCGCCGCCTCTCCTCCAGCTGGGCGTAAACGTTCTCCTCCTGCAGGAAACGGAAAACGGCTTCCACGCTGGCCGAAGCGTCCCGGGCGTCCCGAAGGGCGCCGTGCAGGCGGAAGACGGGTTCCGTGAGCCGGAGCCGCAGGGCTTCCATGGCCTCCGCGTCCGCGCCACGGGTGAAGGGCTTCCGCCACTTTCCGCGGTCGATTCCGTGAAGCGCGGCGTAACGGGACAGGCGGGCTCCCTCCTCCCGGGACAGGAGTCCGAAGCCGCTGCACGCGGCGTCCAGAAGCGGCTCGGTCCGCGGTCCGCGGCTGACGCAGTCCAGCGCGCCGGCGAGCAGGCGGCTGACGCCGTGACGGGCGACGGGTTCTTTTCTGCTGTGAAAGAAGGGAATGCCGTTCATGCGCAGCACGGAGGTCAGGGAGCCGGAGTCCCCGCCGCGGAGGGCGACGGCCATCCGGTTCCACGGAATTCCCTCCCGGCGCCAGGCGCGCAGAACGGAAACGACCGCGAACGCTTCCGCGGTCGGATGCGCGGCGGCGTAAAGGGTTACGGCCGGGGCGGGATCCCCGCGGAAGGACGCGTCCGCGTCGGAAAAAAGGCAGTTTTCCAGGACGGCCAGGGCAGGCTCCCGGCAGGCCGGCGGATCCCGCAGGAAAACCAGGGAACAGGGGACGCCCCGCTCCTCCAGCGCGGCCTTCAGCTCCGCCGCGCTTTCCCGCTGAACCCGGAAGATCCGCCCGGCGGGCCCCGCGTCGTCCGTCATGGTCAGAAGAACGGACACGTTTTCGCACACGGAGGAGACCGCCAGAATCAGCCGCCGGAGATCCGGCCGGACCGTGTCAAATCCGTAGACGTACAGATCGGCGCCCCGCCAGAGGGATCCGGCTTCCAGACGGGCGCAGAGATCCTCCCAGGCGGAGGACGCGTCGTCAAAGCGGTCGCCGAGAAGACGGCCGTATTCCTGAAGAATCAGGCTGAAATCATGGAATTTGGCCCGGCGGGCGCCGCCGCGGGCGGTTTCGGCGAGCCCGGAGAGCGTCTCCGCGGTGATCCCCCGGTCCCGGAAATCGGCCAGGGTCCGCTCCATCCCGGCAACCGCTCCGTACAGATCCCCGGCGTTCCCGTAA
>ONXY01000026.1 GCA_900321945.1 uncultured Eubacteriales bacterium
CGCGTCTCTCCGGGAAGAATCTGCAGAAACGCTATCCTTATCTCCATTGTCCGGATCTCCTTCATCGGGTGTTTCACAAACCGCGGCCCCGGCGCCGTCCTTTCGGCCGGTCCGGGGCGCCCGTCAGCCGGAAGCCCCCGCCGGATGTACGCTCTTTTCCCCTGCCGCCGTTCCTGCCCTCGTCCGTCCCGTCAATCATATCAGACGGAACGTCCTTCCGTCAAAGGCCGGTCTGCCTCCTTTGCCGCGCCGGGGTTGATTCGGTCCGGACGGACCTGTATAATGAATACCGGTCGGACGGCATGTCCGGGGAAGGAGAAAAAAATGAAATTCAGAGAAATGCCTTACAAAAGGCCGGATCCGGACGCGGTGATCACGGAGATCAGGAATCTGACAGAGCGGCTCAGAAGGGCTCAGAGCTACGGGGAAGCCCGCGCGGTTTTCCTGGAGTATGAGGAAAAGGACAAGGCTGTCAGCACCACGGCCGCGCTGGCCTACATCCGCCAGTCCATCGATACCCGGGATGAGTTCTACAACGAAGAGAAGGAATTCTGGGATGAATTCGGACCGGAAGC
This sequence comes from uncultured Eubacteriales bacterium, assembly GCA_900321945.1. The sequence goes on from ONXY01000026.1 coordinate 576, forward strand.
CGAGGAATACGAGCAGGAATGGATCAGCGCGCTCCTTGAGTCGCCCTTCCGGAAGGACTTTGAAAACGAATACGGCGATCTGATGTTCATCAACGCCGAGATCGAACGGAAAACGTTCTCCCCGGAGATCATAGGAGATATGCAGAGAGAGAACGAGCTGACCGATGAGTACGACAACCTGATCGCTTCCGCGCAGATCCCGTTTGAGGGCGGCGTCTACACGCTGTCCCAGATGGAGCCCTTCACGGAGGATCCGGACGACGCGCGCCGTCTCGCTGCCTGGAAAGCCCGGGGACAGTGGTATAAGGACAATCAGCCGCAGCTCGACAGGATTTACGACGATCTGGTGAAACTGCGCGACGCAATGGGAAGAAAGCTCGGCTACGACGGATATACGCAGCTGGGTTATTACCGCATGGGCCGCAACTGCTATACGAAGGAGGACGTGGAAAAATTCCGCGCCGCCGTACGGAAGTACCTCGTCCCGGTCGCGGACTCCATCATGCGGGAGAAGGCGAAGCGGATCGGGAAATCTTATCCGCTGTCGTTCGCGGACGCCGCGCTGAACTTCCGGAGCGGCAATCCGAAGCCCGTCGGAACGCCGGACGACATCCTGGCCCAGGGTATGAAATTCTATGATGAGCTGTCTCCCGAAACCGGCGAGTTCTTCCGCACGATGCTGGACGAGGAGCTCATGGACGTGCTTTCCACCGAGGGCAAGCAGGCCGGCGGCTATCAGAACGATCTGCCGCTGTACGAGCGTCCGTTCATCTTCGCCAACTTCAACGGCACCCAGGGCGACGTCGAGGTGATCACCCACGAGGCGGGTCATGCTTTCGCCTACTGGATGAACCGCAAACGCGTCCCTTCCGGATACGCCTCGCCGTCCGAGGACGGATGCGAGGTGCACTCGATGAGCATGGAGTTTTTCGGATGGCGGAACGCGGAGGGGTTCTTCGGGCCTGACGCGAAAAAGTTCATGTACAGCCACCTTGCCGGCGCGGTTACGTTTATTCCGTACGGCACGCTGGTGGATCATTTCCAGCACGTCGTCTATGAAAAGCCGGAGATGACGCCGGCGGAACGGCACGCGGAATGGAAGCGTCTCATGGGCATCTACACGCCGTGGCTGAAGCTTGACGGTGAAATTCCCTTCTATTCGGACGGTGAGCACTGGCAGCGCCAGATCCACATCTATGGATCTCCGTTCTACTACATCGATTACTGTCTGGCGCAGACGGTCGCCCTGGAGTTCTGGTCGATGATGCAGAAGGATCCGGAAGGCGCGTGGAACCGTTATCTGGCGTATACCAGGCAGGGCGGCAGCCGTACCTTCACGGATCTTCTGAAAAACGCCGGGCTTGCCACGCCGTTCGACGAAGCCTGCCTGAAGGGCATCTGCGAAACAGCGGCGGCGTGGCTTGAAAGCTTCGATCTGACCGGAATGGAATAACCGGGTTCCTGTAAGGCGGAAAACCGGCGCCGGAGAACGCATGCTGCGGCTCCGCGTCACCTGATCTCCCGCGTCTCCCCGAGAATCTCCGCTTCGCAGTTTTCCTCCGTGAAACGTGAGATCTCTTCCATCAGGCTGTCCGCCATCGCTCTGTGCGGAACGATGGCCGCGGCGCTGATTTCGATTATCCTGTGCGTTTCCTGTCCGCCGGTCTCGGCGGCGGAGACGTGGAATCTGTTCTGCAGCCGCGCGGTCAGGCTGCTGACGATCATCCGTTTCTCTTTCAGGCTGCGCACCCAGGGAGCATGCAGTCTGAAGGTTATCACCGCGATGATCATGTCCGCTGTCCCTCCGTTCTTTTCGGCGCTTCCCGCTTCGGATGCGTCGGAATGAATGCCCGGGGGCGGCTGCCGTAAACGGAGCTTCCGTTCCTCCGCGGTGCGCCGGGCCCGCGTACCGTCACTGCTTTGCCAGCCAGTTCCGGATGATCTCCCGCATCCGTTCCGGATTCCGGTCGAAATGATGCGTTTCCCCGGCTATTACGGCCAGTTCGCAGTTCTGATACCTTTCCGCCATGCGCCGCGAATCCGCCGGCGGCACAAGGTCGTCCTCACTTCCGTGAAGAATCAGGACGGGGTTCCTGAACCGGTCGGCCGCGTCCTCCGCGCGGATCATCTGCGCGACGCGGATATAGTTCCCGTCCAGTTCGAGATTCTTGATCGTGGGAACGGAATCCGGAATATGATCCGGGTCAAATTCAGTACCCAGCATGCTTCCGGTCCTGGCGCATTCCGGAATCATAAAGGCCGGCGCGCGGAGAATAAGCCCTCTGATCCGGTCGGCCTCCATGCCCGCCGTCAGCGCGGCGGCCAGTCCGCCCTGCGAGTGTCCGGAAAGATACAGCTCGGTATACCCAAGGCCGCGGACATAATCGATCACCGCCATGGTGTTGGAAATCCACCTGTACAGCGTATGCTTCCGGAACTCTCCCCCGCTCTCCCCGTGCCCGTACAGGTCAAACCGCAGAGTGTCGCAGCCGGCCTCCCTCATCGCCGCCGCCGCCAGAAGATTATGCGGTCTGTCCTTCGAGCTGGTGAACCCGTGCAGAAGAATTACCAGCGGGCGCCGCTCCGCGCCTTCCGGTTTCTCCGCTTTCTCCAGAACAGCGCTCAGAAGAATGCCGTCGTCGTCTATATACATTCCGCTCCGTCCCCCCGCTGTTTATGATCTTTGTTCTTCATGCTTTTTTTCAGCGGTTTTTCTCCATTACAAGATCCGCGGCCTGTTCGGCCGTCAGTCCGCCGGTACAGGTCAAACCGCTCATCGCCGCGAATACGGGCAGCGATTTCAGGCTGGCGTTCAGCCATTCGTCCGTTCTCCATTCGCATTTCCGGTCGTTTTTCCAGCGTCTGATCAGGCTTTCCCTGTCGCAGATCAGGACCGTCTCCTTCACTTCCGCACCCAGAGCGGCGATTCCCTCCGCGATGCCCCGGCGCACCCACTCGTCGTCCATCAGCCATGCCAGCACGACCATGCCGCAGACGGAGCATTTCTGATAATTGCCGATCATGTGAAGGATGTTGTCGACGGCCATGGCTTTCATCTCCCGGCTGCCTGTAAAGGGATGAAGATCCATGCACCAGTCTCCGTCTATAAAGGCGGTCCCGGGATTTCTCTCCGCGATGATTTTCCCGACGGTGGTTTTCCCGACCCCCATGGGCCCGTTTATGACGATGACCTTCATTTCTCAGCTCCGTTCCCCGCCCCGGCGGTCCGTTTCTTCCGGCAGATATGCGGGAAATGATTTGTGTTTCCCGGATGCCCGCGTTTTTCCGGCCGCGGGACGGTTCTTTTTCCATGCCGCGCGCTTCCTCTTCAGTTTACCATGAATCCCGTTGTTTCGAAACCTTCTTTTGCGTTCGCGGCTTTTTTCCGTGAACCCGTTCCGGGATTCTTTTTCCGCGCTGCCCGGCGCCGTCTTCCGCGGCGGAATAAACGCGGGTATTTTTCGCTTTTTATCCTTTTCTTTCGCATCCGGATCGGTTATCCTGTATACGTGCCGGAAAGCGGCGCGCATGAAAACCGTCCGGGAAGAACCGCCGGGCCGGTCTTCGTTCTGACCGCCGTTTTCGGCTTCGGAATCCGGATGGGCGTACCCCGCCGGGGCCGGACGCGCCGCGCCGGGAAAAAGACACAATACAAAGACGGAAGGGATCCCGCGGAGGAGGAATAAACATGCGCAGAAAGATGGGCTGGACAGTAAACGGAATCGTCGGTTCCATTTTCGCGCCGATCGGGCTGCTTTTTACCGTGCTCGCTCTGATACTGTCGCAGTCGGAAACCGTTTCATGGAGGCATGCGGACGATTCCATCATCTTTTTTGCGGTTTTCGGCGGGGTCGGCGGGCTGTTTCTGATTCTCGGCCTGATCTTTCTGGGCGCGGATCTCCGCCGGAGACATCTGCTTCGGAGAGCGTACGACGGCGGAAACCGGGTGGACGCGAAAATCATCAGCGTGCCCGAAAAAGGGAACGTGAATGTGAACGGCTCCCATCCCCGGGTCGTTGAATGCGCGTATACGGACGCTTCCGGTGTCGTCCACGTTTACCGCAGCAGATATCTGTACACGGACGTGACCCCGTTCCTGACATCGGAAACCGTGCCTGTCTATATCGACCGGTTCGACGAAAACATCGGCTTTGTGGACATTGACGCGGTGCTGCCGGAGATCAGGATTCATTCATGACGCGGACTCCTTCGGCGGGGCCCGGGAACCGCGTACGGAAAAGGCGCTGCCTTGAAAGCAGCGCTTTTTTTGTACGCGGTTCTATTCCGCGCAGAAGACGCCGATCGCCTGAGCGGCGAACGCCGCCGTGCCCTTCCCGCCCCAGCGGTCGATGTTTTCCGTCATTTCTCCCCCGGCGGCGTACATCCGTCCCAGTCCGGACAGAATCTGATCCGTA
>ONXY01000054.1 GCA_900321945.1 uncultured Eubacteriales bacterium
GAGCGGGGACTGACGGATAAAAAGGAAATCACGCTGGAAACCGGAGCCGGGATCAGGACGCTCCTGCTTGACACGGTGAACGATAAAGTGGTTTCGGTTCGGGTGGATATGGGCGTTCCGCGCCTGCAGCCGGATGAAATACCCGTTGATCCGCGGCTGGGTGCCTCGCTGCCCGGCGGCGAGCGGGTTTCCGGAAAAACGGGGACGGAAGGAAGAACGATAATCGGAGCCCCGCTGGAAGTGAACGGCAGGACTTTCCGCATTACATGCGTAAGCATGGGAAATCCTCACTGCGTCGTTTTTCAGGATGAGGTGGAGGACTGGCCTGTCGGGAAATGGGGTCCGTGCTTTGAAAACCATCCGCTTTTTCCGGAACGGACCAATACTGAATTCGCGAAAGTGCTGGATCGGGAGACCATCCGAATGAGAGTGTGGGAGCGGGGAAGCGGAGAGACGATGGCGTGCGGTACCGGCGCCTGCGCCACGCTGGCGGCCGCGGTTCTGAACGGACTGACAGAGCGGAAAGCCACCCTGCTGCTGAACGGCGGATCCCTGGAAATTTTCTGGGACGAGAGAACAGATCACATCCTGATGACGGGGCCGGCGGAGTTCGTGTATGACGGGGACTGGCCTGGCTGATAGGAAAAAGCAGCGCCCGGAGAGTACTCCGAGCGCTTTTTTCCGGCGGGTATCAATCGTCCTCATCCTCGTCCACAACGGCCCAGGTCTGGGGATCCCGGTCTCTTTTCTGATCCACCTCGTCCTGCAGACGCAGCTGGGTTTCCATGTTCGCAATGCTGGTAGCGCGAAGACCGTGCCCGGTCTGAAAAGCGCGGACCGCGGCCGCGGTCGCGTTGCCGAAGTCCCCGGTAACAAAACGGCTTTCAAGGTATCCGAGATAGGACAGGGATTCCTGCAGCTGACGGACTTTTTCGCCGGAATTGCCGAAACGCATGGTGATGTCCGCCAGATCATGGACGGTTCCGTAGCCCAGGATCTGCGTATTGGAAAGCGAATAGACGTTCCGCGACACTCCCGAGGGATTGTTTCCTTCAATCACATGGATTTCTACTTTTCCCGCGCTGTTCCGTGTGCAGTATTCCACCAGGGCGACGTGATCCGTATCGACACCTGAGGTCCAGGTGAAGAAGACATAGTCTCCGGGCTGAGGGATGTAATCACCGGACCGGATGTACTGTCGGGTTCCTTTCAGCCACTCATACCCCCATCCGTCGACTTCCCCTTTCCGGACGATAAACCGTCCGGCTCTGATATACCACGATCTGCCGCCGTTCTGTCCGGAATAGAGCGGAAAGACCCGGCCCAGCAGATGCGTTCCGTGAATCTGATCCACCTGGTCCACGCACCAGCACAGGAATTCGGCGCACCACTGGGCGTAAGGGTCGCCCGCCCACTCGCCGTATTTGCTGTATCCGTGATCGCCTTCCCGGTATCCGACTTCGTTTCCGGCTGTCTCAAGAAGCCAGGATACATAGTCGGGAACCACTTCCACCGGCTCGAGACGGTTCTCCCCGGCATATGCCGGACGTGAGAACAGGAGAAAAAAGGCGAGGAGCATAACCGGTATACTTTTCTTTTTCACGGAAAAAACTCCTTTCGGGAATCGGGATCAATTCTCTTCAACGATTTCCAGACTGGTCAGACTGGTGCGGCTCAGGAAGGAACAGCGCCACTGAAGAGAGAGCGCGGAAAAAGCGGAACGGGCTTTTGCGGGAGTACGGAAAACGCCGAAAACCGCGCTGCCGCTGCCTGTCATCAGCGCGGCCTCCGCGCCGGCTTCCTTCAGCTTCTGAATGCATCGCCCGATTTCCGGACGCATTTTTACGGATACAGGCTGAAGCACGTTGCACAGGCTGCGGCGGAGGGGAAGAAGATCGCCGGAGGCAAGAGCCTGCACGGAAAGATCGGTATCGGGCCGCGTCCCGCAGGATGAAAGACGGAATGCTTCGAAGACCTCCTTTGTGGAAAGACCGCGGCAGGGCTGTATCACGACCAGAGGGAAAAGCCGGCCGCAGCTCAGGTTCTGCAACTCCTCCCCGATGCCGCGGGTCCGTGTCAGACCGCCGCGGAGACAGAAAGGAACGTCTGCTCCGAGCGAAAGGCCGACGGATTCGAGATCCTTTTCGGAAAGTCCGGTATTCCACAACCTGTTCAGGCCGAAAAGCACGGCCGCCGCGTCCGCGCTCCCGCCGCCCATTCCCGCTCCGACGGGAATTCTTTTGTATACGGAAACAGAAGCGCCGCGCGGGTACCCCGTAACTTCCTTCAGCAGCCGGGCCGCGCGCAGGGCGAGATGGCGCTCATCCGCCTTCAGCAGCGGAGTTCCGGCGGTGGTCAGCGTCAGATCGTCCGCGGGAAGAAGCGTGATGGTATCGGCAAGCTCGATGGGCTGCATCAGCATATCCATCAGGTGATAGCCGTCCTCACGAACGCCGGTGATGTCCAGCGACCAGTTGATCTTCGCATTCGCATTCAGCTTCATTGAACAGTCTCCGAAAGCCTTATAGTACTTTCTATATTACTCAAAGAAAGAAAAAGATGCAAGGAATTCTTGCAAAGCGGAAGAAAAGAAGGTACACTGATGAACAGATATACGGGGGAGGAGCTTAAAATGGAGGAGAACCAGGGAATACCGGTCCTCATCAGTCTGTCGGCGCTTGCGAGTTATGACGGAACCCCGGATGATCCGATCCGGATGAGGACGTCGGGAACGCTTTTTCCGGGAGCGGACCGGTCTCTTCTGCAATATAAGGAAATACAGGAGGATCAGGAGACGGCCCGGATTCTCGAAGCGGATATTCAGCTGGTTCTGAGAAAGGACCAGGTGACTATGAACCGGATCGGCGACTATTCAAACACAATGCTGTTCAAGAAAAACATCCGATACGAAACGCTGTATCATACGCCCTACGGAGACCTGAACATGTCCGTTTTTACAAAGGAGGCGCGATGGCGCTCGGCAGGCGGGTCCGGCAGCGTACATCTTCGGTACGACCTGAGCATGCAGGGCAGCTACGCCTCCACGAACGAGCTGCGCCTGGAATACAGGGAAAAGGAAGCAGGCGCCGAATAATATGCTGAATAACCGGGAGGACGGGGTAATGAGGTTTGCTGGAATCGGAGAATGGCTGCTGAATGACGGATGGTTCTTTCTGAAACTTCCGGAAGGCAGTACGAAGGAGCAGGCTTCCGGATCGGCCGGCTGGAAGGAAGTTCAGCTGCCTCACGACTGGCTGATCTGGCAGGCGGACCGTCTCTATGAAAGCGCGGACGCATGGTACAGAAGGGAACTGGTTTTCTCCCCGCAGGACGGACCGTCCGTACTTCTCCGGTTTGACGGAGTATATATGGACTGCGACGTTCTTTTCAACGGAGAGAAGGTCTGCAGCCATCAGTACGGCTATACCGCGTTTGACGCGGATCTTACCGGGAAAATAAAGGAAGGAAGAAACGAGATCCTCGTTCACATCCGGCACCGGAGCCCCAACAGCCGCTGGTATTCCGGCAGCGGGATTTTCCGCGACGTGCGTCTGGCTTACCTCGCGGCGGATCATATCGTTCCCGGAAGCCTGTATACCGTAACGGAACAGGTGCGGGACGGATGGGAAATCAGGGCTGAGGCGGAGGCGGAAGGAACCGGAGAGATATTATTCCGCCTGCTGGACGCGGCGGGTGAGCTGAAAGCGGAGGAGTCTGCGGCTGTCAGGAACGGGAAAGCGGCCGTCAGACTGTTCCTGCAGGGCGGAGAGACCTGGGATCCCGAAAGGCCGTATCTGTACACGCTGGAGTACTCAATGGGAGAGCAGCGGGAAAGAAGCCGTCTGGGACTCCGCACGCTTCGGTTCGATCCTGAATCCGGTTTCTGGATCAACGGCAGAAATCTGAAGCTGAAAGGGGTATGCAATCATCACGATCTCGGCGCGCTTGGCTCCGCCTTTCACGCGGAAGCGGCAGAAAGACAGCTCCGGATCATGAAGAAAATGGGCGTCAACGCTCTCCGGACCAGCCACAATCCCCCGGCGGAGATTCTTCTGGATCTGTGCGACGAGATGGGAATTCTGGTGGTGGACGAGATCTTCGATATGTGGGAGAGACCGAAGACGCAGTTCGATTACGCGCGCTTTTTCACGGACCACGAGGCCGGGGACGTCGCTTCCTGGATCCGCAGGGACCGGAATCACCCGTGCGTCATCATGTGGTCCATCGGGAACGAGATCTACGACATGTTCGCCGATATCCGCGGAACGGAAATAACCCGGATGCTGACGGATCAGGTCCGGTTCCATGATCCGGCCGGTCACGCCGCGGTAACGTTCGGAAGCAATTACATGCCGTGGGAAGGGGCGCAGAGATGCGCCGGAATCGTAAAAATACCGGGGTACAACTACGCGGAAAACCTGTACGCCGAACACCACGCGGCGCACCCCGACTGGGTGATCTACGGCAGTGAGACGGCCAGCGTGCTGAGCAGCAGAGGAATCTATCATTTTCCTCTTTCCGAAACCATTCTCAGCGAGTCGGATCTGCAGTGCTCAAGCCTCGGAAACAGCGTTTCCAGCTGGGGCGCGCAAAACCTCGCCAAGATGATCGTGGATGATCTGAACAACCGCTACAGCATGGGACAGTTTGTCTGGAGCGGATTTGACTATATCGGGGAACCGACCCCGTACCATACCCGGAGCTGTTATTTCGGGCAGGTCGACACGGCGGGTTTTCCGAAGGATTCCTATTATCTTTTCAGGAGCCTCTGGACGGACGAGCCCATGGTTCATATCGGGGTTTACTGGGACTGGAATCCGGGACAGATGATCGATATCCGGGTCATGAGCAACTGCGCGGAAACGGAACTGTTTCTGAACGGAAACAGCCTCGGCCGGAAACAGCTGAACAGGAAGGATCCGGAAACATGCACGGCCGTCTGGAAAATCCCGTATGAACCCGGAACCCTGGAAGCCGTCGGACTGGACGACCGGGGGAACGAGCTTTGCCGCGATATAAAAAGGAGCTTCGGCGACACGGCGTCATTGAGACTGTCGTCGGATAAAACCGTGCTGAAAGCGGACGGAAAGGATCTGGCCTTTATCACCGTGGAAGCGCTGGACCGGGACGGCATTCCGGTGGAAAACGCCCGCGACCGCGTTTCCGTCCGCGTGGAGGGCGGCGGCGCGCTGATGGGACTCGACAACGGCGACCCGTCCGATACGGATGAATACAAAGGACGCAGCAGGCGCCTGTTCGGCGGAAAGCTTCTGATTCTTGCCGGCAGCAGCGGCCGGGAAGAGCCCGCTGTTGTGACCGTATCGACCACAGAGGGCCTGACGGCGGAAATCAGGATTGACACTGTTCCCGTGGAAGAAAGAGAACCGTTTTACATTCAGGAGATCCCCGGCGGACGCGAGGACGGGGAGATTCCAGTCAGGAAGGTGGAAATCATTCCTCAGGGTTCCCGATGCCTGACGCCGGAGCACCCGGAAACGTCGTTTACC
>ONXY01000044.1 GCA_900321945.1 uncultured Eubacteriales bacterium
ACCAGCGGTCCCCGGCGGAACGCAGGACGCCCTGCTGGTCGCGGATCTCACACAGGAACGGGTGCAGGCTGCCGCGGGACAGGCCGTCCTTTAAGATGCCGGCCAGCTGCAGCACGCCGGCAGGCAGGGTCGGGGACAGCTGGACGTCCATGACGCCGCTGTTCATCCCCCACCAGTAGTGGACCGCGGGGGAGGATTCCTCCGCCTTCTCCCAACCGCCGTTGAGGATGCTGCGGACGATCTCGACATACATCCGGCCCCAGTTCCACACGTCGCTGATCAGCACCTGCAGCTTGCCGTCCGGCCCCATGTGGGAGGTGTTCCACGGGGAGGAGCCGGTCGTATTGAACACCGCCATCGTGTGGCCGGAAACGATCTGGCAGCCGGCCTGGTTCAGCATTTTGACCGGGTCGCCCGGCAGGCAGGACCAGCCCAGCTGAATTTTGGCATCCGGCCGGGTCATTCTCGCGCCGAGGGCGAAGGCGTTGATCGCCGCCGGCGAACCGAGGATCGGATAGCGCGCCAGGAAGCCGATGGGCTCGCCTTCACACAGCGCGCCGGCGATCGCGCCGGATATAAACTTGGCCTCGTACAGGCGGCAGTAATAGGTCCGGATGCCCGTATACGGCACGGACAGGGCGCAGACGAGGACTTTGCGGTCCGGGTGCAGGGCCGCCACGCGGCGCGCGGGTCCCAGCAGAACGGGCGCCGTGGCGAAAATGACCTGAGCGCCATCCTGAACGGCCTTCTCCATCACCTCATCCGCCTGGTCCCCCTGGGCGATATAGGTGGTGACCGCGATCTGGTCCCCCAGGGCCTCCTCCAGGCGCTTGCTGCCCTGCTCATGGCCCAGGGACCAGGCGCTGGTCTCCGGAGAGGAAGCGTGAATGAAGGCGATATTCAGCACAGGCCGGGCGATGCCGTCCAGAATGGAACGGACGAAACCCTTTTCGGGAACGACCGGGTCCATCGAAACGGTGGCGCTTTCTTCTTTGGCGTCAAACTGCAGGTCCGGCAGCAGGGCCGTCAGCTTCTTCCGCATCGCGTCGCTGCTGTCCTGCCTGAGCTCATCGTACGAATAGACTTCCAGGCACATCAGCAGCGCTTCGCCGACCGAGTGATCGCGGACCTTTTCCAGGGTGGCCTCGTCGCATACGGAGCGGAACCGCCAGTATACCGAAAGGAACTCGGTCTTTTCATCCCGGGTCCACTCGTGGTCCGGGGCAAAGCCCAGCGCCCGGATCAGCTGATCGTACTGGCCGGGGCGGCTGAACTGCACCTGATACAGGCCGCACAGCCTGTAAAAGCGCATGAATTCGTAATAGGCCTGCACCGCCGGGTCGTCCGACCAGACGGGCACCATCCGCGTCACCGTGCCGGTGATCGTCGGCGCCCCGAAGCTCCTGAGGACGCTCACGCGCTTATGGCCTTCCATGACGTAAAACCTGCCCATGAACTCCATGCAGGTGATGGGGTCGTGGATGCCGTCCTCGGACAGATGGGCTTCGCAGAGGCTGACCCATTTGGACGCGAACTCGCTGTTGTCAGGCAGGATCGGCATGAAATTGCCGGCAAAGGCCTTTTTTCTGCCGGCCGCCAGCGTGCCCACGATATAATCGGACGGGATCTCGATCGTGCCGATCGGCGTATGGCCGGACGCCTGCGTTTCGTTGAACTGGTCTTCCAGCACCAGCGGGTAAGGGTCCTGATGGGCCGCTACGCGTGCGTTGTAATATTTGAGTCCCGCCTTCATGGCGGTGTGATACGCATTGATTGCATCGATACGGGACATAAATTCCTCCAATGATCATTCGCGAAAAAGGAGTATGCGGGGGATCATTCTTCCAGTTCTGTCAGCCGGCTCTGGTAGTCGCTCTCGTAGGCGTGGGCCTTGCCGGACATTTTCTTGATATTGGCGACTTCGGCGGCGGCCTTGGGGATCAGCTGCACCGTTCCCGCGCCGCCGACGCAGCCGCCCGGACAGGCCATACCTTCCAGCAGATAGCCGTTCAGCTTGCCGGCCTTGGCCCGCATCAGCATCTTGCGGCATTCGTTCAGGCCCTCGGCGTGCTCCACCCGGATATCCATGTCCGGGTGCAGCTGGCGGATGGCATTGACCACCGCCTCCGCCACGCCGCCGCTGACGGAGAACCCGCGCCCGTCGGCGCTGGCTTCGTTGGGCAGCTTCATTTCTTCCAGGGCGGCGAAATCCACCTGCCTGGCCTCGAACATGCCCATGACCTCCTCAAAGGTCAGCACGAAATCGACATCGCTGCGGATGGAGCGCCTCATCGCTTCCAGCTTCTTGGCCGCGCAGGGCCCGATGAAGGCCACCTTGCATTTCGGGTGTTCCTTTTTGATCAGCCGGCCCGTCAGCACCATCGGCGTCAGCGCCATGCTGATGCAGTCGGCATGCTGCGGGAATTCCCGCTTGGCCATGACCGACCAGGCCGGGCAGCAGGAAGTCCC
>ONXY01000525.1 GCA_900321945.1 uncultured Eubacteriales bacterium
CTGGTCAATATGGGTACGGGCGGCCAGATCTCCCTGCTCTCGGACCGGACTCTGGAGGCCGAGGAAATCGAAACGCGGCCTTTCAACGAAAACACGTATCTGGTCGTCGGCTCCTCTCTCTGCGGCGGCCGGGCCTACGCGGTGCTGGCGTCCTTCTTCGCGGCATGCGGAAAAGCCTTCGGGGCGCCCGCCGCGGATCCCTACGCGGTGATGGCCTCCCTTCTGGAGGAGGAGGAAGCCGCGGAGCCGCTGACCGTCGACACCCTGTTCGCCGGCACGCGGGAGCATCCGGAAAAGCGGGGAAGCGTTTCCGGCATCAGCAGTGAAAACTTCACCCCCGCCGCCCTGACCCGCGGCGTTCTGGAAGGCATGGCGCGGGAGCTGCTGACGCATTATGAGACCATGCGGCGGGGTCTCGGGGTCTCCCGCAGCCGCATCGTCGCGTCCGGAAACGGCATGCGGCTGAATCCGGCGCTGCGGCGCGTCACGGAAAAGCGGTTCGGCATGAGCCTGACGCTTTCGGACCGGACCGAGGAAGCCGCCTGCGGGGCCGCGCTCGCGGGCCTGTCGGCCATCGGATTGAAATCCTGGAAAAACACGGTGGGATTCAGTAAATAAATACGGAAATACAGGAGGAATCAAGTATGCTGTACGGAATCTACAACGCCTACTGGACGCACGAATGGTCCGCCGATTACGAATCCTATATCCCGAAGGTGAAGGATCTCGGCTTCGACGTGCTGGAGATATCCTGCGCCTCGCTGACCCGTCATTACGCCACGGACCGGAAAATCATGGATCTGAAGAAATGCGCGGACGACCACGGCATCGTCCTGACCGCCGGATACGGGCCGACCAAGGCGCAGAACCTGTGTTCCGAAGACGAGAACGTGGTCCGCAACGCCATGGATTTCTTCACCATGATTCTGCCCAAGCTGCAGATGATGGATATCCACATCCTGGGCGGCGGGCTCTACTCCTACTGGCCGCTGGATCCCACCCTTCCCATGAACAAGGATAAGGATCTGGAGCGCGCGGTCCGGAATATGAAAAAGCTGTCGAAAACCGCCGAGGACTGCGGTGTGGTGCTGGGCATGGAAGTGCTGAACCGGTACGAGGGGTATATGATCAACACCTGTCAGGAAGGCCTGGATTTCATCCGCGCCGTGGACAGCCCCTGCGTCAAGGTCATGCTGGACACCTTCCACATGAACATTGAGGAAGACAATATGGCGGCCGCCATCCGGCTGGCCGGAAAGGATCTGTGCCACCTGCACCTGGGCGAGCAGAACCGTCAGGTGCCGGGCAAGGGGTCCATGCCCTGGGCCGAGATCGGGCAGGCTCTCCGCGATATCAACTACCAGGGCGCCGCCGTGATGGAGCCCTTCGTCATGGCCGGCGGGACGATCGGCAGCGAGATCAAGGTCTGGCGGGATATCATCCCCGACACCAGCGAAGAGATCCTGGACCGCGACGCCCGCGGCGCCGTTTCCTTCGTCCGCCACGTATTCGGAATCTGAGAGAGGTGAACGCGATGAAACAGTTTGTAAAAGCGTACGCCCATGTGGGGCTGTATATCAAGGATGTGGAGCGCTCCAAAAAGTTCTACTCCGAAGTCCTGGGCTTTGAATGTATCTGTGAGTTCACCAACCCCGCCGGCGACAGGCTGTCCTTCATGAAATCCGGCAGCCTGATCATCGAGCTGATTCAGCATCTGCACTGGATGGACCGGAAGGACGGCCTCTTTGATCATATCGCCATGGAAGTGGAGGACATCGAAAGCGTCAGCGCCGGTCTGAAAGCGAAGGGAATCGTTTTTGAGGACGAAATCTTCTTCGACGTCAACGTGTTTGACAAAGGCGTGAAATACCAGGCCTTCAGAGGGCCGGACGGAGAACACCTGGAGATTTATCAGGTCATGTAACGCCGCAGGTTGTCCCGGAAAGCCCGGAGACGGTCCCGCCGGACAGGCGGGGCCGTTTTTTTCGTATGCCGGCACGGGTCCCGCTGAATACGGAGGATCCCCCCCGGTTCGTTTCGCTCCGCCCCGTCCCGCTCAGAATGCTCCGCCGGAACGGGGATTCTTTTTTCCGGCCGCTGCCCGGCGGGATCCGGAGGCGGCCGGGAACCGCCGGAGCGCATTGACACTTCACCGGCGCGACAGTATAATACAGGAGATTCATCCGGCCGTTCGGAAAGGAGAAGCAGCCATGGAATCCAAAGACTACTATCCGGATTATAGCAAGCTGATCGCCGGAGAGGCTGAACCGGAGGAGGAGGAACCCCCGAAGCCCGCTGAACCCCGGAAGCCGGGCGTGGCCATCACCGCGATGATTCTGGGCGCCTGTTCCTTCACCATATGGGTCTGCTGCATCGCGGTGTGGATCGCGACCGGCACGGCGTGGATTCTCCCGTTTATCGCCTCCTTTCCCTGCGCGATAATGGGGTTCGCGGCCTGGCGGCTGTCCAGGCGGGAGGAACCCCTGCTCGATCACAAATATCAGGGTTACGTGAAAGCGGGAAGGATCGTCGGAAAAGTCGGCTTCTTCTTCTCCACCCTCTTCGCCATCTTCATGATCTTCACCATCATCACCTTCCTCAGCATCGGCAGAGGGTGATTCATCGGAACGGAACAGGTATCCGGAATCCCGGAAAAGCGGCGGAGGCGTCCGTAAGGCGCCTGCCGCCGCTTTTCCGTTCCGGTTTGATCCGGAGTTCCCCCCTGAGCGCTCCCCCGCGCGCGGTGAGCGCGGACGTCAGACCTGCTCCGTCCCGCCGGTTTACTTAGTCATAATGATCGCTCTGTTCTCATAAGGAAAACCGCCGGCATTCATCAGAAATGAATGCCGGCGGCTGTTTTTTTCCGGGTTTTCAGGATGACGCTGCGGCGGGGATTACTCGCCCATGTATTTGGCCAGGATTTCGTCGTATTTTCCGCTGGCCTTGATGTTGGCAAGGCCCGCGTTGAACTTGTCGATCAGCTCCTGCTTTTCCGGACTGAACACGACGAATCCGTACTCGCCGGGCTCGTTGGCGGTTCCCTCCACCAGCTGCAGGAAGATGCCGCCGTTCTGAACGTATTCCTCCAGGACGGGGGTATCGTCGAAGCAGGCCGCGCACTCGCCGCTGGTAACAGCCATATAGACGGC
>ONXY01000225.1 GCA_900321945.1 uncultured Eubacteriales bacterium
GCGCACCATATCGCGGAAAGCCTCCTCATCCAGCCTCCGGAGCTCCTCCTCCCGCCAGGGATATCCGTCCCCGTTCGGCGCCATGGGCTCCAGGCAGAAGGAGGTGTCCAGATACACCTCCGTGTCCGCCAGCAGTCTTCGGACTTCGTCCCAGCGCTTCCATCCGCCCATGTGCGCGCATACGAGCCGCACCGGACCCGCCGCCTTCACGGCCCGCAGGATTTTGTCCGGCGCCGCCTGCTCCGCTCCGGGCAGCCCCACGTCCAGCCCGGCGTGCGTCACGACGGTCAGCCCCAGCTCCCCGGCTTTTTCCAGAATCCGCAGATAGCGCGGATCGTCCAGATCCACCCCCTGATAGGGCGGGTGAATCTTGATTCCCTTCACTCCCGCGTCTTTAAGCTTTTTCAGCTCCCGCTCCCAGTCCGGATCGTCCGGATGGGCCGCGCCGAAGGAATCGATTCCCGTCTCCGCCGCGCGGCGGTGGGTTTCGGCCGCCCGCTCGTTGATGTGCGCGGTCTGTCCGGCGGCGGTGGCCACCGGAAGCACGACCGACAGGTCCACGCCCGCCCGGGTCATGGAGGCGCGGAGCCCGGCGGCGGTTCCGTCCGCGAAAATCCGGGTGTGGCTGGCGGCGCTCAGCTTTCCCAGCGCTCTCTCCGCGATCCGGTCCGGAAAAATATGCGTATGGAAATCAATGATCCGGGGCGTCATTCCTGTCCTCCTCCCGCCGGCTTTCCGTCCGGAAAGCCGCGATGAAAGGTTCGCTGTCCCGATCCCTTTATCCTGCAGGAATCAGGGGATTTTCCGTCCCGGCGGTTCCGCTTGACAATCCCCCGCGCCGATACTATGATCAGGATATCCCCGGAACGCCGGGCGGCGCGGTCTCCGCGGCGCCCGGCGGCGCCGGCATGCAGACAGAGAAAGGAAGACCGTTCCGATGAAGTCCGTTCCCGCCGCGCCGGTCTGTGATTTCGCGGAGGCATACGCCGCCCGCGGTCCGCTCCGGCTGCACATGCCCGGACATAAGGGGCGCGGCCCGGCGGAAGCGCTGGACATCACGGAAATACAGGGCGCTCCGGCCCTTTATCCCGCGTCCGGCATTCTGCGGCGGAGCGAGGACGCCGCCGCGGAACTGTTCGGGGCGGAGCGCACGGTCTATTCCGCCGAAGGCTCTTCCCTCTGCGTCCGCGCCATGCTGTTCCTGGCCCGGCTGCGCGCGGAGGAGAAGGGGCTCCCGCCGCTGATCCTCGCGGGCCGCAACGCGCACCGTTCCTTTCTGTCCGCCGCGGCGCTGCTGGATCTCCGGGTGGAATGGCTGTGGGGGGATTCGCCGCTGACCTGCCGTCCCTCCGCCCGGGAGGTATCCGCCGCACTGGACCGGATGGAGGCGCCGCCGGCCGCGGTCTGGCTGACCAGCCCGGACTATCCGGGCTTTACAGCCGATATCGCCGGGATTTCCGGCGTCTGCCGGGGCCGGGACGTCCCCCTGCTGGTGGACAACGCCCACGGCGCGTATCTGCGTTTTCTGCCGGAGGACCGGCATCCTCTTTCCCTCGGCGCGGACATGACCTGCGACTCCGCCCACAAGACTCTTCCCGTGCTGACCGGCGGGGCGTATCTGCATATCCGCCCCGGCGCTCCGGCGGTTTTCGCCGGGCAGGCGGAACGAGGCATGGCGCTGTTCGCCTCCACAAGCCCTTCCTGGCTGATCCTGCAGTCCCTGGACCGCTGCAACGCGGCGCTGGCGGAAGAATATCCCGCCCGGCTGGCGGCCTTCCTGCCGGAGGTCCGGGCCTGCGCGGACCGCCTCCGGAACATGGGATATGCCCTGACGGGGGACGAACCCCTGAAAATCACCGTCGCGCCGAAAGCGTACGGCTATACGGGAGATCAGCTGCACGACATGCTGCGCGCGCGGAACATCGAATGCGAATTCTCCGACCCGGATATCCTGGTGATGATGCTGTCCCCGGAAACCGGGCGGGAAGGCCTTTCCCGCCTTGAGGAGGCGATGCGGGCCGTTCCGCGCCGGACGCCTGTCCGGACCGCGCCGCCCCGGATTCCCCGGCCGGAAGCCGCGATGACTCCGCGGCAGGCGCTGCTCGCTCCCGCGGAGATTCTGCCGGCCGAAAACTGCGCCGGCCGGATTCTGGCGGATCCCGGCGTCAGCTGTCCCCCGGCGGTGCCGATACTGGTCAGCGGCGAGCGGATCGCCCGGGAAGCGCTGCCTCTTCTGGCCTACTACGGGCTGGACAGGCTTTCGTGCGTCCGGCGGGAACCGGCGTGACCCGGAGGCATCCGGAAAAGCGTTCCCGGAAATACAAGGCCTTGCAGGCTGAAAGGAATCGGAATGGCTCTCACGGCAACCTGTAAAAAATGCGGCAGGGAGGTCGCGCCCGGGGATCTCTGTCCTCTCTGCGGCAC
>ONXY01000178.1 GCA_900321945.1 uncultured Eubacteriales bacterium
CACGTGGTCCGGATCGATAAACTTCAGGAAGCCCTCCCTGTAGCTTTCCGCGACGGCGTGGGCGGCGTACCAGGAAAAGCGCTCATAATACGGGAAATGGACGCCTTCCGGAATCTGCTCTTGGTCGGCCGGATCCGCTCTGTAGCAAACGGCGTCGTCATGATCCAGGTCCACATGATAAACGCAGCGGTAGTCCGAGGCCAGCGCGGTGATCATCCTGTCCTGCTGTTCGCGGCGTTCCTGCTGTTTCAGCAGTTCCTCCTGCAGGGCGATCCGGTCCTCCAGCTCCTGCTGCTTCGTCCGCTGGGTCTCCGCCAGTTCTGCGTTCGCCTTCTCCAGTTCCTTTCTTGCGGTTTCCTGATTCTCGATCTCCCGCTTTGACCGCTTCGTGTCCCGGACAAGGAACAGAATGATCAGCGCCGCGATGCCGAGGGCGGCGCTTCCGAACAGCGCCATATTGTCCAGCAGAACGTCCCGGAAGCCGTAGGAGTACAGGCCTTCCGTGTAGCGGTAGGCGAGATTCCGCACGTACTCGCCGCCCAGTATGCTGATTCCCCGGTTGAGGAGCTTCAGCAGCCCCTCGTTTCCGATTTCCACGCCGAAGCACCGGTCGTCGTTGTCCCCGGACTGGCGGATCGAAAGATCCTCGTACCGTCTGTTCTTCAGAATCTCGTTCGCCCGGAGGCCGTTCAGCGTCGTGCATCCGGCCTTTCCGGAAAGCACGGCGGCAAGGCATTCCTCAATGGACGGAAAGAAAACGATCTCCGCGTCCGGATAGTTTGTCCGCACGTAGTAATACTGCATGCGGTTGTTTTCGTTGACGGCGAACCGTTCCGTCGTCGCCGGAGTGAATTCGCCCCTGTAAACGACCGCTGTCGGGGACGACACGACGGCGGTCGACTGGTAGATCCCGTTCTCCTCGGAATAATACAGTCCGCCTCCCACGGGAAAAGCCGCGTCGATCGCGCCGGCGCCCATGGCCGCGATCAGCTCGTCGTAGCTTCCGTAGCCGCTGAACGTGACGCTGATGTCCGGAATCCCCAGCGCGTTCAGCATGTCCGGAATCATCTCCCGGATAATGCCGGTCGCTTTCCCGTCCGCGTCGGTGCCGCTGTACGGAAGGTAGTTTTCGAGGTATCCGACCCGAAGCGCGGAATGGGATTTCATCCACTCCCGCTCCGCCTTTGAGAAGGCTCTCGCCGTGACGCTGACCGGATAATACCTGGCGCTCAGGGAGTTCAGATAGTTCGGCTCCTCGGCTGCCAGCAGCGTCTGCGCGGAATTGAGCTCCGCCAGCAGATCCGGGCGGCGGATGCTGACGCAGAGATAGTACTCCGAGGCGCCGAACGCGGTCAGCACCTCCGCGTGATTCCTTCCGTGCGCGCCGTCGCTTTCCGCGGCGAGGACGTCCACGGCCCGGGAGTCGAACGCCTCGAACAGCTGCGTATAATCCGGGTATGCCGTTACCTCTGCTTTCACATGGCGGTCTTCGAGATACTGATTCAGCACGCCGACCATGGCGCTGTCCAGAACTCCGATTCTTCGGCCGTTCAGGGTCGCGGGGTCGGCTGTGACGTCCTCGTCCGTATCGTGTTTGATCAGATAGTAGGATTCGTTTCCCATGACCGCTTCCGGGTATCCGATCAGCGCGGCCCTTTCCTCTCTCCACGCCAGGCCGGCCAGCAGGTCGATTTCCCCGTCCAGGAGCATCTGGTAGAGCTCGCCGAACCCGCCGTAGACGTATTCGTACTTCCAGCCCGTGTACTCGGAAAGCTTGCGGTAGTACTCGTAAGCGTATCCGGTCTTCACCGCGCCTTCCCGGGCTCCTTCCTGGAACACCTCGTTCTCATAGTATCCCACGCGCACGGTCCCGGATCCGTTTTCGGCGAAGGCCGGAACCGGCGCCGGCGCGAACGCCGCGCAGAGCAGCGCGCACACGGCGGCCAGAAGCGGTATCAGGCGTCCTGCGGTCCGTTTGTCCGCCGCTTTTCTCATGTCCCAGATCCTCCCCGTATATGGCTTCCGTCCCTGCCGGAACAGACGGTACTCCGCTGTTTTCTCCGACGGCCCGGACGCGGCTTCCTGCATCTTCGGAAAGCGCCGTTTCCGGACTGATATAAAACCTCTCTTTCCCCGAATTATAGAGAGCGGCCGTCCGCGTGTCAAGCGTCTCCCCGCGTTCCGTCCGTCCCGCTCCCCTTTTTCCCTTGACACGCGCCGCGGTTCCCTCTATCATGTCAGGGAAAACAGAACTGTTCCTTCCCCGTTTCAGAAAAGGAGTCCCCATGAGAAAAGCCGTTCCGTTTCTGCTTCTGGCGTTCCTCTGCCTGCTTCTGGGCGGCTGCTCCGAAAGCCAGCCCCCGGCTTCCGAACCCCCGCTGCTGCTGGGCTTCAGCCAGCTCGGATCGGAGAGCTCCTGGCGGATCGGAAACACCCGGGATATTGAGGCGAAGGCCGCCGAATACGGCATCAGCCTGATGATGGAAAACGCGAACCAGAAGCAGGAAAACCAGATCGCCGCTCTCCGCCGTTTCATCGCCTACCGGGTGGACGTCATCGCCTTCTCTCCCATCGTGGAGGAGGGCTGGGACAATGTGCTGAAGGAAGCGAAACAGGCCGGGATCCCGGTGGTGCTGGTGGACCGGACCATCCGCACGGAGGAGGAGGATCTGTACGTCTGCCTGATCGGGGCGGACTTTTACCGGGAAGGCGTCAGCGCCGCGGAATACCTGCTGCGGAAGGCGAAATCCCTGGGAAAGGATCATCTGAACATCGTGGAGATCACCGGTACGGAGGATTCCACCCCCATGCGCCAGCGGCACGCCGGTTTCATGGATACGCTGGCCGGCGCGGAGGGCATGACCGTGCTGGAGAGCGTGAACGGCGACTTCCTGAAGAGCCGCGGCGCGGAATGCATGCGGTATCTGCTGGGAGAGTACGGCGGCAGCATCGACGTGATCTACAGCCACAACGACGAAATGACCCTGGGCGCCCTGCCGGAAATCGAAGCGGCGGGCTTCGTTCCGGGGAAGGACATGATCATCATTTCCATCGACGGCGGCCAGGAAGCCATCGATATTCTTAAGGAAGGAAAGATCAACTGCATCGTGGAGTGCACCCCCATGCTGGGCTCGACCCTGATGGAGACCGCGCTCGCCCTGAAGGAGGGAAAACCGGTGAACCCGGAAACCCATCCGGTGGAGCTGACGTTCAGCGATGAGGATGATCTGACCCGGCTGGCGCCGAGAGGATACTGAGCATGCGGAAGAAAGAGCGCGGACGAAGCATCGTCGGCCGGATCAACCGGATGAGCCGCATGATGCTTCTCCTCCTGGTGTCCCCGCTGATCGTCAGTCTCGTTCTGATGCTGGTCTTCAGCGGCCGCTACCACCGTTCCATCGAAAGGATGGAAACCATCGCCCGGCTGAAGCCCGTTGTGGCGGAGTCCATACCCGGATCCGTCTGGAACCTGGTCAGCGGGCGGGAGTCGCTGGAGGAGACCCGGGTATACGGGCTGATCGGCGAAGCCAACGGCACCATCAGCCGGATCATGGAGGAGACCGGGGAAAGCGGCCGCCTGCAGCTGACCGTGGCCGGCCGGACCATGGACACCCTGAAGCAGTACACCGACCAGGTCGTGGAAAATATCCGTCAGAACATACCCGTGGTCCAGAACGAAAAGGTGCTCGAGGAAATCCGGGACGTCGCCGCGCTCGTGGAGAGCATGCTGAACAACTATATCACCGGCGAGATCGGCGCCACGGCGGACATGAGCGACACGCTGAACCGGATCGTCCTGCTGGCCGCCGGCGCGGAGATCATCCTGGTCGCTCTCAGCCTGATTCTGAGCTCCCGCGCCCGGAAGCGCACGGAGCAGTTCGTCCGCAAGCCGATTCAGGAGCTGGAGAGCGTGACGGGACAGCTGGCGAAGGGCGATCTGCGGGCCCGGATTCCGAAGACCGACGTGGAGGAGCTGACCGTGCTGACGGATCAGGTCAACGTGATGGCGGACAACCTGGAGATGACCATGCGCCAGAACGTGCTCGACGCCCGGAACCTGAAGAAGGCGGAGCTGCGGACCCTGCAGGCCCAGATCAACCCGCATTTCCTGTACAACACGCTGGACGCCATCGTATGGAAGGCGGAAGCCGGGGATCAGAAGGAGGTCATTCATCTGACCAGCGCCCTGAGCGATTTCTTCCGCATCAGCCTCTCCTCCGGCGCGGACTGGATTCCCATCAGCCAGGAGAAGAAGCACATCTCCGGCTACCTGAGCATCCAGCAGACCCGCTACCGGGATATTCTGAAGTATGAGATCGACATTCCCGACGAAATCGGGGAATACTACATCCTGAAGCTGCTGCTTCAGCCGCTGGTGGAAAACGCCCTCTACCACGGCATCAAATACAGGCGGGGCGGCGGCGTCATCCGCGTTTCCGGCGCCCGGGAGGGCGGGGATCTGGTCTTCCGGGTCGAAGACACCGGAAAGGGCATGGATCCGCAGACCCTGGAGGCGCTGAAAAAGCGGATGGCCGAGGGACGCCCGTCCGTAGCTTCCGGCACGGGCGGCTTCGGGCTCGTGAACGTGAACCTGCGCATCCGCCTGTACTACAATCAGCAGGAAGGCGTGCACATCGAAAGCGGTCCCGGGGGAACCACGGTCGAGATCCGTGTTCCCTGCAGAACCAGGGAGGAGATTGTCAGGGATGACCAAAGTGTTTCTGGTGGATGACGAGATTGTGATCCGGGAGGGCATCCGTTCCTCCTTTCCCTGGGATGAAAGCGACTATACCCTCGTCGGCGAAGCGCCCGACGGGGAGATTGCCCTGCCCATGATCCGGGATACGAACCCGGACATTCTGATCACGGATATCCG
>ONXY01000114.1 GCA_900321945.1 uncultured Eubacteriales bacterium
CGCAGGCTCAGGATCTGGCCGCGCACCACCCGGGCCACACCGGTCCAGCCCATGATACCCATGATGGCCATCATCATGTACAGCCGCAGATAGGGATCCACCTCGAAAGAGTCCATGATGGCGCCGGCGATGATCATCATCGGGTAGTAGGGAATCGAGTTGAACAGGTCCACGAAACGCATCAGCAGCGTGTCCACCCAGCCGCCGAAGTAGCCGGAAATGCCGCCGATGATGATGCCGATGATGTTCTCCAGAATCATGACGATGAAGCCCACCATCAGGGAGATGCGGCCGCCGTACATCAGCCGGGTCAGCACGTCCATACCGTGATCGTCCGTGCCGAGCGGGTGCTCGGCGCTGGGCGCCGCGTACATGTCGATCAGATAGGTCTGCTGTTCGGTGGAAATGATGTAGTTGTTCCCGCGCATCTGGATGGTATGCTTTTCCGTGACCCCGTTCTCGTTCACATACTCGAACGCGGTCTTTTTGTTCAGGATCGCGTCCACCACGGCGTCCCTGTACGCGGCGGAAAGCGTCACGCCGGTGGTCACCGGGTTCACGATGATGTTGGATACGATCGCGACGTCCGCTCCCGAGGCGTCTTTCACCATGGCGTCCGTTTCGTCCGAAATATCCAGAGCGTACTCCGTCCCGTCCGCGGTGAAGGACGTCTGTCCCGCGTGCATGGCCGTCTCGCAGTTCTTCCGGAACTCATAGCCCGCCGTCAGGGAGGCGTATTTCGGGTCCGCCGCGTCGAAATTCAGCACGCTGGCCAGAGCCACCTCGCTCATGGAGCTCAGCTTCATCATCTTGGCGTTTTCCCGGCGCAGGTGGTAGACCGTTCCGTCCACCTCGAAAGTTTCCGTTCCGGCCTGGGCGGCTTCCGACGCCGCGGCTTTCAGTTCGGCGGAAATCTCCTTCCCCGCGGCCGGCTTGACGTCCAGGATCTTCCCGAGCATGGCGACGGTGCCGATTTCCTCGCCCTTCGTGATAACGTAGAAGCCGTCGTCCAGCTTCTGCGCCGTGTAGGCCGCGCCGTCCGCGGTAAAGGAGACCGCGTCCCCTTCCTTTCCCTTCACCTGGCTGTTGAAGGTTGCCCGGACCATGGTGGAAAGGGTGCTTCCGTCCACGGTCGTAAAGCGGTAGTCCGTGTTCACCACCGCGCCGGCGTATTCCTTGTTGGCGGAATCCACCTTGTAGAACACCTGGTCCTGCCTGTAGGGGGAAACCACGCCGCCCACGAAGGAGAACAGGAACATGAAGGTCAGGATGCAGATTCCGACGATGGCCAGCCTGTTGCGGATAAAGCGCTTGAAGACCATCATGCCGGGGGAGAGAACCTTGACCCGGCGGCCGTCGTCCAGGGACAGCTCTCCGTCGTTGTTCTGTTCCGGCTGGTTGTTTTTCTTCAGATCGATCATTTCAGTATCCTCCCGCGCCTCAGTTGATGCGTACCCGCGGATCGACCACGGCGTACATGATATCGGCCAGCATCAGGCTGATCTGCGTGAGAATCAGACCGAACATGGAATAGAACATGGTAAAGGGCAGGTCGCCCGCCACCATGGCGTCGTAGGATATATAACCGATGCCCGGGATCTGGTACAGCGTCTCCGTGATCATGGAGCCGGAAAAGAGGCTCGGAATCAGGTAGCTCATGTAGCTGACCAGCGGGATCAGGGTGTTCCGGAAGGCGTGGCGGTTGATAACCGTCTTCTCCGGGAGGCCCTTTGCCCGGGCAGTGCGGATGTAGTCTGCGTTCAGCACTTCCAGCATATTCGTACGGGTATAGCGCGTCAGTCCGCCGATGTTCAGCATCGCCAGCGTCAGCACCGGAAGGACCATATGGTGAACAACGTCCAGGATTTTTCCGCCCTGGCTCAGCTGTTCGTGATACCGCCCGACCAGCCCGTAAAGGTCAAACCATCCCAGCTTGACCGCGAAAGCATATTTCAGAAGCGTTGCCAGGAAAAACGTCGGCAGCGAGATACACAGCATCGCAAATACCGTGATCCCGTAGTCAAATCCGCTGTACTGGTGGCGCGCTGCCTGGATGCCCAGCGGAAGGCATATGATAATTTCCAGGAAGACCGTGACACAGTTCAGGATCACGGAATGCCAGATGACCTCCCCGAACTTCTGGGTAACGGGAACGCCGTATTTCCAGCTGACCCCGAAATCGCCCTTGAGCACATCTCCCAGCCAGTTGATAAAGCCGCTGACGATGTTTGTGTTCATATGGTAGGATTCATTCAGCTGTTCCAGCCATTCCTGGTAGGTCGGCCCGCCGGTCAGCGCGGATGCCGCGGCCCGCTGCCGGGCCATGGATTCCACGAAGCTGGTGGGCATGGCGCGCATCACGCCGTAGATAATAAAGGACCCCAGCACCACGATGATGATAGCCAGGAAAACCCGTCGTACAATAAACTTCCACACGTTGCTGTCCTCCCCGGACCCTGTAAAGCAGAATTGTCCCTGGCCGATCACCGCCCGAAGGGCAGAGACCGGCCAGGGATGCGATTTCAGTTGCTCTGATACAGGATGATACTTACTTGGCCGCGTTCATTTCCAGCAGCTGTACTTCTCTCAGCCATCCCCAGTAGGTGGTGACGTCAGGCGTAACAGTAGCGGTGTTGACGCGCTCAGTGCTGGCAATAATGATGTTCTGGCGCTGATAGGCGGGGATTTCAACCGCCCAGTCCATGATCTCGTTCAGGGCATCCTTGTAGACTTCCTTGCGGTA
>ONXY01000245.1 GCA_900321945.1 uncultured Eubacteriales bacterium
ATCCAGGACCTCATCCGCGGCGTGGACAAGGTCCTGAACGCGGAGAAAAAAGAGACCGAGCCCGTAAAAGAGACGGTCAGGGAGAACATGCCCGCCCGGCAGGGCGGCGACAGACCGAATGCCGCCGCGCTGCTGAAACGCGGATATCAGGCCCTGGAGGACGGCGATTGGAGTAAAGCCCGGAATTTCTTTGACCGGGTTCTCAACATGGACGCGGAAAACGCCGGGGCGTTTCTTGGCCTGTTCCTTGTGGAAAAACGCCGGCCTGATCTGGAACACTATGTAAAAGACGCCGTCAGGCTGAATCCAAAGCCGGACTATATCTCTCTGGAACGGGACGGGCAGCATATTGACGCAAAAATCGCGGAGCTTACGGTACCCGGTTACTGTGACGCGGACGAAATCAAAGCGCTGTATGATTTTGGCGCCGGCTATGAAACCAAAGCAGGCAGCGTGAAAGAAACGGCGGCGAAGATCAAGGCGTCCTTCCGGGCTGACCGAAATCTGACCCGCGCTTTTCGCTATGCGCAGGGAGAGACAAAACAGAAGCTGGACGCGTCGAAAAAAGATCTGTTCGACGCGCTTGACGAACTGGCCGCCGCTGCCGAGGCCGAAACCGAGGCGGCGAAAGCGCGGGCTGCGGAAGGATACGCTGACAGGCTGAGAGAGGCGGACCAGGACGCCGGGCGGAAAAGCCTTGCGGCACGGGAAAAGCGGGAGGCAGATTATCAGGAGGCTGCCGCACAATTCAGCGCGGCGGCGGATTTATCGGAGTATACCGCGGTAAAACAGCGGTTCCTTGACCTGCAGGACTATAAAGACAGCCCGGCAATGGCCGGCCGCTGTACCGAAGAGATCACGAAGCTGGAAAAAGCCGCCGCGGAGGAGGCGGAGCGCAAACGCAAAGAAAAAGCCGCGGAAGCCGAGCGGCAGCGCGTTCTTGCGGAAAGGGCCGCCGCGGAGAAAAAGGCACAACGGATAAAGATCGGGATCATTGCCGGCGTCATTGCCGTGTTGTCGCTTGCGGTGATTCTCCTTGTAACAAAAAAGCAGAATTACAGGAAAATGCACGATTACGGAAACGCCGGCGTAGGGGACGTGGTATCCTTTGGTTCCTATGAACAGGACAACAACACGGATAACGGCAAAGAAGAGATCGAGTGGCTGGTATTGGCGAAGGAAGACAACCGCATTCTGGTAATCAGCAGATACGCCCTGGACTGCCAGCCGTATAACACGGAAGGGACAGCGGTCTTCTGGGAAACCTGCAGCCTGCGCGCATGGCTGAACGGCAGCTTCCTGTCTGAGGCTTTCGGCGCGGAGGAACAGGCTGTCATCCCCACGGCAACAGTTCCCGCGGACTGGAACCCCAAATACCGCATCAATCCCGGCATCGATACGGAAGACCGGGTGTTCCTGTTAAGCATTTCGGAAGCGGATGAATACTTCGTTTCGAACAAGGACCGCAGGTGTAATCCGACAGCCTATGCCAAAGCGAAAGGGAGCAAAGTGATCTCAGCCTTCGGAAACAGCTGCCGGTGGTGGCTGCGGTCGCCGGGCAGCCGTGCCGACAGCGCCGCGTTTGTCACCATCATCGGCGGCGTTTTCAGAAAGGGCGATGCGGTCTCAGTCAATGACACCGCCGTCCGCCCCGCGCTGTGGATCAGGCTGGACTCTTAAATCCGCTGCGCCGCAGGCGCAAGTCACGGATCACAGAACACATAAAACTGAAATAAGAACAACAATTTTAAATCATAAAGCCGGAGGATTCTTCCATGGCCATCATCAAGTGCAAAATGTGCGGCGGGAACCTGAGCGTTCTGGAGGACAGGTCCGTCTGCGAGTGCGAATACTGCGGGACGCGGCAGACCGTGCCCAAGGCGGACGACGAGAAGAAAATGACCCTCTTCGCGCGGGCCGGCCGTCTGCTGCGCGGCTGCGAGTTCGACAAGGCCAGCGGCGTGTTCGAGAGCATCGTCGCGGACTTCCCCGAGGAGGCCGAGGCCTACTGGGGACTGGTGCTGTGCAAATACGGCATCGAGTATGTGGACGACCCCGCCACCGGAAAGAAGATCCCCACCTGCCATCGCAGCAGCTTTGACAGCGTGCTGGACGACCCGAATTACGAGCAGGCCTGCGAGAACACAGACGCGGTCGCCCGCCGCGTCTACCGGGATGAAGCGCGCGCCATCGAGGATCTTCGCCAGGCGATCCTGCAGGTTTCCGGGAAGGAAGAGCCCTACGACGTGTTCATCTCCTATAAGGAGACGGACGAGAACGGCGAGCGTACCCTTGACA
>ONXY01000023.1 GCA_900321945.1 uncultured Eubacteriales bacterium
CCGCCGGTCTCCGCCAGCATATAATCCCCGAGAGAAAAAAGCTCGCCCGCGTTCAGGTTGTGGGATTTCGGTTTCCGGCAGTTCCGGATCACCGCGTCGATCCGTCCCCTCGAAGGGCTGAAGAGCGTCACGATCCGGTCGTTGTCCCGGTAATTCACGTGCCGCAGTACAATCGCGGTATTCTCTGTCTGAACCATGCTGCCCCCGGTTTTCCCTGTCTGTCTGTCCGCCCGCGGCTTCCCTCCGGACGCGGCCGCCCGTTCCGCCGTTTCCGCGCCTCCGTGCCTGCCCCGTGCCTCCGTGCCTGCCCCGCCGATTGCGCGGAGGGGCGGAAATATGTTATCATGACGGTTGGCGGAAATCAATGTATTCTCCCGGCTGTTTCATTATTTATATGCGCTTCTGTTTTCCGGGCTTCCCGCGGATAGGGCCGCTTCCGGGAAACGGAGCGCCCGGGACCGCCGTCTGAATTTACGGAAGGATCCGGCATCCGGATCCGGAAAGAAGGGACGACCGTCATGGATGAGCTGCTTCTCAGACAGGCGCAGAACGGGAATCCCGAGGCCTTCGAATCCCTGATGGGAAGCCTCGAGTCCCTCGTCTGGCGCGTCTGCTGGCATTATACGGGCAGCCGCGAGGACGCCTCCGACTGCGCTCAGGAAACCATGATCAGAATCTGGCGCGGCCTCCCCTCGTTCCGGTCCGGCTGCGTCTTTGAAACCTGGGTTTACCGCGTCGCGGCCAACTGCTGTCTGGATTTCCTGCGAAGACGGAAGAAAGAGGCGGGAACACCCCTTGAGCCTCTGATGGAGCAGGGTTTTGATCCCCCGGATCCTTCTCCGGGCACCGAGGCGCAGGTCCTGCGGAACGAAGAATACGCCCGCCTGAGGCAGGCCGTCGCGGATCTTCCCGAGGAACAGCGGGACGCGCTGGTGCTGACCCAGCTGGAGGGAAAATCCTACGCGGATGTTTCGGAGATGCTGGGCGTCACGGAAGGCACGGTGAAAAGCCGGGTCAACCGGGCGAGAACGCGTCTGAAAAGTATTCTTTCCGGGGAACTTTTTTCTCCGGGTTCCGTCCAAAATAAAGAAAGGAGGGATCTGTCATGAGCGAAGAAAAACGGTTCGCTTCCGGATCCGGCCGGGACCGGGACGACGCGCTGGATCAGATGCTGGCCGGAATGGCCGGAGAAGTCCCTCCCGTTCCCGAGGAATTCCGCAGGGCCTGGCGGCAGGCTGTACGGCAGGAAGCAGCGGCTGAAGCGCGGCGGAGCGCGGGCCCGTCGTCCGGTTATCCTTCCGGAACGGCCGCGGCGCAGCCTGAAACCCGGAAAACAGCGGACGGCTCCATATCCGGGAACAGGATCCGCCGGTTCCCGCGGATTCTCACCGCCGCGGCCATGGTGCTTTTCCTGTGCGGCGGAGCCATGCTCGCCCGTCCGTCCCTCTTCGTTCCTCCGCGGAAAGACGTTTCCTCCGCGGCGGTCGAGAGCCCCGCGGACCGGGAAACCGTAAAAAGCACGGCCGCCCCGTTCCCCGTGATGATTCCGGCCGACCCGCCGCTTTCCACCGCCGGACCGGAAAAGGACCGGGCTGCCGGATACGATGCCGCGCGCGAAGCGGAAGAGGTTTCATCCGCCGCTTCCGGCACGGCATACGAAACGGCCGACGCTTTGGTCTCCGAAGCCGGCATGGTATATGAAGAGGCGGAAGAGGCTCCGGCCGCAGGATCCGATATGTTATATGAAGAGGCGGAAGAGGTTCCGGCCGCTGCCGCGTATGAGGCGGAGGCAGTTCAGGACGCCGCCGCCGGTGCCGTTCGCGAAGCGGAAACTTCGGCTGCCGCCGCGGCTTACGGAAAGGCGGAGGTCCCGGCCGAAAAGAACGCCGCGGCCTCTCCGGAAACGGAAAACGGGTCTGCGGCTTACTCCGTTTCCCTCTCCGTTCAGTCCTCCTCCGGCGGCCGCCGGAACGGTACGGAAACCGCGGATTCCGGCGCGGACACCGGTCTCATGGATTCTTCCGCGAAGCCCGCCGCCGGGTCTGACCGGACGCAGCCCGTTCTCCCGCGGATTCTCGGCGGAGCGCTGATCGTCGTTTCCCTGATCCTTCTGCTGTATGCCCGCGGAAAAGCCGCGGACAGGCGGTCGCCCTGACCGTCTTCGTCCCGTTCCGGACCGCCGGCCGCGGCGCCGCTGTTTTCACCGGCGGGCGGAACGGCGCCGGGGGACGGACCGCGGCGGGCTGAAGCAGGCAGGCCGTAAGAAAAACGGACAACGCGTTCCGTATGAGCGGACTCCCTTTGCGTTTTTTGCATAAAAGCGCTTTCCTTTTTGCATATATTGCGCAAACAGGGAAATGCAGCTTTGAGCAAAAGCAGCCCGGAATCATTGATTATCAACATTTTCAGTCAAATCAATTAATGAACAGGATGAGCAGATCGCTCCGTTTTCTGTCGCAAAAGCCGATCAGAAAGAGAGCAAAACATAAGCAATTCTGACCGTGCATGACATTGCTAAATCATGCGCGGATTGTTCATAATACGGTTATAAGGCACAGAAGTGCCAAACAGAAGAAACGGAGGAGAAACACACATGAGAAAACTGTTTGCGGCTCTGCTGGCTCTCGCGATGGTGCTGGCGCTGGTTCCCGCGGTGATCGCGGAAACCGCCGAACCCATCACCCTGACCGTTTTCCGCGGCGATCCCGGCGATCAGCCCACTGCGGACAACAAGATCTACAAGATGATCGAAGAGAAGTTCGGCGTCACCTTCAACTTCTCTTTCCTGACCGGCGACCTGGATGAAACCCTGGGCATCAAGATCGTTGGCAAGGACTATCCGGATCTGTTCGACGGCGGCAACAGCGCGGACCTGATCATCAGCGGCGGCGCCCTGATCAACCTGCTGGACTACGTCAGCCCCGAGAAGACCCCCCGTCTGTGGGCCCACATCGAGCCCCAGAAGGC
>ONXY01000149.1 GCA_900321945.1 uncultured Eubacteriales bacterium
CCCGCGGAGGAACCTGTCGAGGAATCCGCGAAGGAACTGTCGTCCGTCGAAGTCGGCGGGATCGTGACCTTCGGCCGGTATGAGCAGGACGGCGACGATGCCAACGGCCCCGAGCCCATTGAGTGGCTCGTGCTGGATGCAGACAGCAAAACGGTCATGCTGATCAGCGTCCATGCGTTGGATCTCCAACCGTTCAACGACAGCAGCGTGGACATCAGCTACGATTCCATTCGGTACGACTCTTCTGTATATCGATGGCTGAATCAGGAGTTTACCGACAGCGCCTTTTCTGCTCAGCAGCGGGAGTACCTGTCGCCCGTCGACGGCCAATCGGTCATGCTCTTGTCCCGCGAGGAGGCGCTGAGCTTCTTTCCCGATGATATGAGCAGAATCGCCGCGCCTGCTGCCGGCATTTCCGAGGGGGATTCCGAGGCGTGCGGGTGGTGGCTCGGCACCCCAGGCGATTATCCCACGCGGGCGATGTTCGTTCGCGCCGATGGGTCGATCGACAGCGACGGTCTTGCGCTCACCATCGAAGAAGGCATTCGCCCGGTGATTCGCCTGGAATTCGCCAGGGCTTTCACCCATGCTGATCCAGGCGAGCCCGTTCGCCTGGGCGGCGCGGACTTTGCACTCCAGCTCTTCACCTCGAGCTTCGACAACTGGGAGCTGATGGACGCTTCCACCCGCAATCCCGCGCCGGCCCAGGGTGAACTGTACCTGCTTCGCTTCACCATTTCAGAGGACGGCAAGGCCAAGACCCATGAGGACATCAAGCGTGAGATCGCGCCCTCGATGCGGCTGTATGCACCGTCCAATGGCGATACCGCCGATGTGTTTGAGATCATCACCCCCGACGACGGGGAGACCCGGGTGTTTGATCTCCTCTTCTACTGCGAGAGCTATCACGAGCTTTCCGACCTGGCACTTCTGTGCGACGGCGTGCTCTACCCTCTGGACGGACTGCCCCGGGACGGTGAGAAGCTGCCGCTGCCTACGGCGGAGGAGCTGGCCATCGCCGCGCTGAATGAATTGCACCGGCGAGCCATCGGCGAAAGCGGCCTTTCCTTCGACGAGGCGACCTGTACCGGGGAAGTGATCGTGGCGATCTATGCCTCCTCCGGGACGGACGCTTCGCCAAGCCAGGTGCTGACCGCAGACTCCGGGGATGGATACGATCTGACCTTCCCCCTGAAATACCGGGCTGAGCGCTTCGACACCGCCCGCTGGGTGGCGATCATCCATCCGACCTACCGGCAGGTAGGCTGGTACAGCGGCATCGCCGGGGGCGCGGCCAACGAGACGATCACCTGGCTCTCCCTGTTCGATCTGGAAACGGACAAGCTCTATGAGGTGAAGGCAGCGACGGCGGCTCCGCCCGCGACCATCACCGTGCAGACCATCAATGGCATTCCCATGTCTTCCGGTGCGAGCGGCGAGTTCCGCGAAGAGGACGCGCTGGCCCGGCTGACCGAGCGGATTGAGGCCGCCCGCACCGCCCCCACGCCGACGCCGACCCCCGAACTGACGCCGGAACCCACGCCGGAACCCACGCCGGAACCGACGCCTGAGCCAACCGAGGATTTGCCCGACGTGAAATCCCTTCTGGATGCCGGCGCACAGGACGCCGCGAACAAGCTGCGTATGGGTTCCATAGGGCTGAATGAACGGGTCGGTGTGGGCATCAACGCAGCGGAGAATGCCGCGCCAATAGAGAACGGCATTTCGGACGCTGACATGACGGACGTAATTCTGGACGCGCTGGGCGACGACCTCTACCGCAGCACCTACGACGCGCTGCTCTCGGGCGAAGTCGTACAAAAGGGCAGCAAGGGAGATACGGCCAAGGGTGTGCAGCAGACGCTGGTGGCCTTCGGCCAGAGCATTTCCGTAGACGGCAACGTGGGCCCCAAGACCATCGCCGCGCTGAACGCGGTGCAGGCGGCCTTCGGGCTTCCCGAAACAGAAGGGCTGGACGCCGACGGCTATGCTTCGCTGCTGCCGAGGCTGCTGATGGTCGCAGACCCCGAC